>JBGPQQ010000377.1:0-4226 GCA_041489115.1 Vicinamibacteria bacterium
CTCCTGCGCTTCTCGTCCTTCGCGAAGGTCGGCAGCTTTCGCCGCCTCGAGGAGATCCCGGTCTACCGCGCGGTCGAGGCGTGGGCGTCGGAGACGCAGACGGGCGACCGGGCCGAGGTCGCCGACATGCCGGACACGGTGGACTTCTGGCGCGAGGTCTCGGCGGCCAGCGAGAACTGCATCGGCCAGTCGTGCTCGCTCTTCGAGTCCTGCTTCGTGACCCGCATGCGGCAGCGGGCGCTCGAGGCCGACCTCGTGGTGGTGAACCACCACCTGCTCTGCGCCGACCTCGCGGTGAAGGACGGCAGCTACGGGCAGGTGATCCCCGCCTACGACACGCTCGTCCTCGACGAGGCCCACCTCATCGAGGACGTGGCGACGCAGTACTTCGGCGTGCACGTGTCGTCGCACCGCGTCGAGGATCTGGCGCGCGACGTGGAGAGGGAGCTGAAGGCGGCGAAGCTCGACGCGCGCGACGTGCGGGCCGAGGTGGAGGGCGTGCGTCTCCGCGGCGACCGGCTCTTCGGCCTTCTCTCCCGCGGCCGCGGCGGCCGGCTCGGTCCCGGCTGGATGACGACCCGCATCGCCGAGGAGTCGCTGGGTCTCCTGCAGCGGCTGGAGGGCCTCCAGACGGCGCTCCTCGCCGTGCCCGACCGAGAGGAGGCGCTCACCGGCCTCGCCGGCCGCGCGCTCGCCCTCGCCGGGGAGCTCGCCTTCCTCATGAAGGCCGAGACCGACGACCACGTCTACTTCGTCGAGACGCGTGGCCGGGGCGTCTTCCTGCGGGCCATGCCGATCGACGTGTCGGAGCGGCTCAAGGAACTGCTCTTCGACGAGGTGCGGGCGGCCGTCCTCACCTCGGCCACCCTGGCCGTGGACGGCGGCTTCACGTACGTAAAGGACCGTCTTGGCCTCCAGCCGACCGACGAGCTGCTGCTCGCCTCGCCCTTCCGCTACGAGGAACAGGCGGTGCTCTACGTCCCGACCGGCATGCCGGAGCCCCAGTCGCCGGAGTTCGTGGACCACGCGGCGGAGGAGGTGGTGCGGCTCCTCGAGCTCTCGCGCGGCCGCGCCTTCGTCCTCTTCACCTCTTACGCGAACATGAACGCGGTGGCGGAGCGGATCGCCGGGCGAGTGGACTACCCGCTCCTCATCCAGGGCGAGGCGCCGAAGGCGCAGCTCCTCGACACCTTCCGCGGGACGCCCCACGCGGTGCTCCTCGCCACCGCGTCCTTCTGGCAGGGCGTCGACGTGGCGGGGGAGCAGCTCTCCTGCGTGATCATCGACAAGCTGCCCTTCGCGTCCCCGGGCGACCCCGTGGTGTCGGCGCGCATCGAGCGGCTCCGCAACGAGGGGCAGAACGCCTTCGGCGAGTACCAGGTGCCGGTGGCCGTTCTCATGCTGAAGCAGGGGCTCGGCCGCCTCATCCGCACCGCGACCGACCGCGGCATACTCGCCGTCCTCGACAGCCGCCTGCTGCGCAAGCAGTACGGCCGTCGCTTCCTCGAGAGCCTGCCTCCCGCCCGCCTCGTCCACGACCTCGACGCGGTGGCGCGGTTCATGGCCTGACGGAGGCCGCACCAGGCCCGTCTCCCCGACCGGTTGGGGTCATCCGTCGCCACACACCCAACATGCGGTGGCCTGCTATACTCGTGATCCTGAGGGGCTTTGACCGGACGGGTCCCGAAGGATCCGCTGGGCCGGCGGATCCCTCGGGTGCCGGCCGGGAACCACCCTCGGGATGACATGGAGGTTCGATGAGTCTGGTTGTCCGAGGCCGCGTGCTGCGGGCGCTCCTGGCGCTGCCGCTTCTCGTCCTCCCCGCTTCCGTCCGCGCGTCGGGCTTCGCCATCGAGAGCCAGGGCGCCCGGGCGATGGGCTTCGCCGGGGCGTACGTCGCGCAGACCGCCGACCCGTCCGCCATCTTCTACAACGCGGCCGGCATCGGCTTCCTGAAAGGCAAGCAGCTCTACGTGGCCGGGGCCTTCGCCGGCCTCTCGACCGACTTCACGGGATCAGGGCCGAACCCGCCGGCCGGCACGCTCGAGAAATCGAACCGCGGCCTCGGCGTCCTTCCCTCGTTCTACTACTCGCAGCCGCTCGGTGAGAAGACAGTGATCGGCCTGGGCGTGAGCCGGCCGTTCGGGGTCCGATCGAAGTGGGACAACCCCGACAAGTTCAGCGGCCGCTACATCTGTCTCGAGTGCCAGATCTCGTCCTGGTCGATCAACCCCACGATCGCGTACAAGCTCGCCGACCGCTTCGCGGTGGGGGCGGGGCTCGACGTGCGGCTGTCGAGCCTGAAGCTGTCGCGACGCCTGATCGCCGACCCCAATCCTTTCCCCGAGCCGACCGACGTCGCCGAGCTGACCCTCGACAGCGGCACGGACACCGGGATCGGCTTCGACGTGGGCCTGCTGGCGAGCCCGACCGAGAGCCTCTCGATCGGCGTCTCCTACCGTCACAAGGTCGCGATCGACCACGCCGCCCAGGCGAGCTTCGCCCAGGTCCTCACCGGCACCAAGGAAGTGGACGACGCCGTGACCGCCGCCCTGCCCAAGTCGCAGGCGGCCACGGTGAGCTTCACCTACCCGGCCAGCATCGCCGCCGGCGTCGCGTTCCGCCGCCGCTACTGGACGATCGAGGCCGACGTCCAGTGGATGCTGTGGTCGAGCTTCGACAAGGTAGGGGTCGCGTTCGCCGAGTCGCCCTCCTTCGACACGGCCCTTCCCCAGGACTGGGCGAGCACGTGGCGGGGGGCGCTCGGGTTCGAGCACCTGATCGGCGACGACTGGGAGGCGCGGGCGGGCTACGGCTACGACCACAGCCCCGCCCCCACGGAGACCCTCTCGCCGTTCATCCACGACGCCGACCGCCACACCTTCGGCGCCGGCGGCAGCTGGAAGTACGAGCGCCTGCGGCTCGACTTCAACCTGCGGTACGTGCTCTTCCGCACGAGCTCGACGCTCGGCATCAGCCGCTACGACTACAACGGGAGCTACAAGACCGGCGGGCTGCAGGTCGGCGCGTCGCTCGGCTACCGGTTCTAGCCGCTCGCGGGTCGCGGCGTGAGGCGGCGCGACTTCGTCCGGGCGGCGGCGGGGGCTACCCTACCGCTCGCCCGAGCCGCGCGCGCGGCGGACCGCGAGCCGCCGGAGCCGGGACGGGGCGGCGAGCCGCCCGTCGCCACCCTCGCGCTGCACTACATGACGTGGCTGCAGCAGCGGAGCTGGCCGCTCGCGAGCACGTGGCCGGTGCTGCGCAACCCGGCCTACCCGCTCCCGCGCGGGTACGATTCCGACGACTCGGTCGTCTTCCGCGCGCACAACCGCGCCGCCGAGCGGCACGGCTTCGCGTGGCTCTGGTCGTGGTGGGGGCAGGCGAGCGTCCCCGGGGGGGATCCCACCCTGCGGCGCTACCTCGACCTCGACCCCGGCGCGACGGTCCCTCTGATCGTCCTCTACGAGGCCACCGAGATCCTGGCCCCCGACCGGGACGGCTTCTTCAACTTCAACGACCCGGCGAACTTCCGGCGCTTCGTGGAGGACGTCGCCTACCTCGACCGGGCCTACTGGTCGAACCCCCACTACGCTCACCGCTTCCTCCGCGTGGACGGGCGCCCCGTGCTCTTCGCCTGGGTGAGCCGCAACTTCACGGGAACGTGGCCGGCGGCGGTCGAGGCGGCGCGGCAGCGGGCGAGCTTCTACCTCGTCGGCTCGGAGTTCCTGCTCGACCTGCGGCCCGACGGCCGCCCCCTCGTGCGGGACGACCTCGCCGAGGCGCTTCTGCCCCTCGACGCGGTCTCGGGCTACGGGATCTACGACCCGCGCTACGTGCCCTCGTCGGGGCGGCTCGACGCCGGCTACGCGTCGCGGTACGAGCAGGCCCTCCGCGGGTGGGCCGAGCTCGTGACGTCCCTCGCCCCCGGGTGCGGTTCGTCCCGCCGCTGGAGTTCGCGTTCGACGACCGCTACGTCCGGCCGGAGGCCCGCAACCCGCCGCTGCAGAGCAGCGTGGAGGAGGCGATCGCGGTGGCGCGCGTCACGCGCCGGCTCCTCGACGACGCGCAAGGCGGCGACGCCCGCTACAAGAGCGTGCTGCCCGCCGTCTTCCTCGTCTCGTGGAACGAGCACCTCGAGGGCTCGGCCGTGGAGTGGACCGACGAGCACGGCTACGGCTACGTGATGGCCGCGGCCCGCGCCTTCCGCTGACGGCGGGCCATCCGCC
>JBGPQQ010000378.1:0-4225 GCA_041489115.1 Vicinamibacteria bacterium
GCCGGAGCCGACGCCCACGCCGGTCGCGGCGGCGCCCGCGGTGCTGCCCACCGACCGGGTGTACCCCTCGCCCACGGTGGCGCCCGCCTCGGCGACGCCCAGCGACAGCCTGGTGCTGACCTTGACCGCGCAGCAGGACTGCTGGGTGGAGGTGCGCGCCGACGGAGAGACGGTCGTCAACCGCGTTCTCGCGGAGGGGGAGTCGCAGACGTTCGAGGCGCGCGGCGAGATCGTGCTGTCTGTCGGCAACGCCGGCGGCCTCAGCCTCCGCGTGAACGACCGCCCCGCCCTCCCCCTGGGCCGCAGCGGCGAGGTGCGCAAGAACATCGTGATCACCCGGCAGAACCTGCCCTCGCTCGTCCAGCAGGACGGCGCCACCGAGCCCGACGGTCACAGCGGCTAGCGTTCATGGCGGAAGCGCGGCCCACCAACCCCCTGGTCGAGCAGTTCCGCCACGGCGGCGTCGCGCGCGACCTGCGGCTCATGGCCGCGCAGGGGCTCCTCCCGCTCAAGCCGGAGGACCTCCTCGAGCTGTGGACGGACCTCGTCGGCGATCCCGAAGAGGGGGTGCGTTCCGCGGCCGACAAGTCGCTCTCGTCCTTCCCGGCCGCCGAGCTGCTGCCGATCCTGAGGAGCCGGGACACGCCGGCCGGCGTGCTCGCGTGGGCCGTCACCCACCGGCGCGAGCCGGAGCTGCGCGAGGTCGTGCTGCAGAACACCTCGCTTCCCGACGAGACGATCGAGGCCCTCGCCCCGATCCTGCCCCAGGCGCTCGCCGAGCTCGTGGTCATCAACCAGACGCGCCTGCTCCGGCGCACGTCGCTGCTGGTCGCGCTCGAGGCCAACGCGGGCCTCAGCAACGACCAGAAACGGCGGCTGCGCGAGCTGCGGGAGACCTTCCGGATCGGGCAGGCGGAAGCCGTCCCCCCCCCCGCCCCCGAGCCGCCCCCGGCGCCGGCCGAGCCCGAGCCGGCCACGGAGATCGCACCCCTCGGCGACGTCTCCATGACCGAGGACGAAGCCCTCGTCCGGTACCTCTCCGAGGAGGAGCGGCAGCAGACGGAGAAGGTCAGCACCGTCCAGAAGATCTATCGTCTGAACACCGCGGATAAGCTCATCACCGCCCTCAAGGGCTCCCGCGAGGAGCGGGCGATCCTGATCCGCGATCCCAACCGGCTGGTGGCGAGCGCAGTCCTCGGCAGCCCGCGCCTCACCGAGCCCGAGATCGAGGCCATCTCGGGCATGAAGAGCGTGTCCGACGAGATCCTGCGGGAGATCGGCCACCACCGCGAGTGGACGAAGCGCTACGCGGTGGCCAAGAACCTCGTGTGCAACCCCCGGACCCCGATCGGCATCGCCATGACCCTGGTGCCGCGGCTCAACCCCCGGGACATCAAGGGCATCTCAGTGGACCGCAACGTGCCCGAGCCGGTCCGCAAGCAGGCGCAGAAGTTCGTGAAGGCGCCCCAGCGTTGAGCCGGCCATGAGCGATTACTACGAGCTGCTCGGCGTCGCCCCCTCCGCCTCCGAGGCGGAGGTCCGCCAGGCCTACGCGCGCCTCGCCCGCGGGAAGCACCCCGACCGCTTCACCGACCCCGCGGAGAAGCGGCGGGCCGAGACCGCCTTCCAGGACATCACCACCGCCTTCAACACCCTCGTCAACCCGCGCAGCCGGGAGGAGTACGACCAGGCCCGCCACAAGCCCATCCCCCGGACTCCCGAGGCGGTCGCGAGCGATGCCTTCGAGCGGGCGCTGCCGCTCTTCGACGCGGGTCACCTCGAGGAGGCGCTGACGCTGCTGCGCACCGCGGTGCACCACGCCCCCGGCCAGGCCGCGTACCACGCCGCGCTCGGGCGCGCCCTCGGGCGGGTCCCGGCCTTCGCGCGGGAGGCGGTTCGGGTCCTGGAGAGGGCGACGCAGCTCGAACCCCGCAACGCCGCCGCGTTCACGGACCTCGCCGCGGTGCTCGCCCGGCAGGGGCTGAGGCGGCGCGCGCAGAAGGCCATGGAGGCGGCGCTGCGCCTCTCGCCCCGCGACGCGCGCCTCGCCCGCCTGGCCGCCGAGCTGGGGCTCGACCAGCCGTGACCGCCATGAAGGTCCTCTGCGAGGCGCGCAGCGACGTCGGCCGCAAGCGGAAGGGCAACGAGGACTCGCTCTTCCTGAACCCCGAGCAGAAGCTCTACGTGGTGGCGGACGGGATGGGCGGCCACGCCGCGGGCGAGGTCGCCTCGCGGGTCGCGGTGGACGCGATCAACGAGTTCGTGACCCTCACCAGCGGCAACGAGGAGATCACCTGGCCCTTCGGCCTCGACGACACGATCTCCTACGAGGGGAACCGTCTCAAGACCGCCATCCGCCACGCCAACCGCCGGGTGCTCGAGGCTACCCGCGAGAGCGCGGAGTACGAGGGCATGGCCACCACCGCGGCCGCCGTCCTCGTGGACGGCGACACCGCCCACCTCGCCCACGTCGGCGACAGCCGCATCTACCTGTGGAGGGAAGGGGAGATCTCGCAGCTCACGAACGACCACTCGTGGGTCAACGAGCAGATCCAGAGCGGCGTCATCTCCGCCGAGCAGGCCCGCAGCCACCCCCTCCGCAACGTCGTGACCCGCGCCCTCGGGGGGCGCTCGGACCTCCTCGTCGACGTCCAGTCGTGCCGGATGAACGCCGGCGACGTCCTCCTGCTGTGCTCGGACGGGCTCACCACCATGATCGGGGACGAGGACATCGCGCGTATCCTCGGGGAAACGCCCTTCGACGTGGCCCGCGCGGCGACGGCGCTCGTGGACGAGGCCAACGAGCGGGGCGGCGAGGACAACATCACCGTAGTCCTGCTGAAGTTCGAGGAGTGAGCGCATGCTCCCCCAGGCGGCGGACCCCCGGACCCGCCCCCGCATCGGCCGCTATCTGATCATGGGCCGCATCGGCCGCGGCGGCATGGGCATGGTCTACCGCGGCCTCGACGAGGCGCTCGAGCGGGAGGTGGCGGTCAAGACCCTCAACGCGGAGGGGACCCTCGACGCCGACAGCCGGCGCCGCTTCGAGGTAGAGGCGAGGGCGGCGGCGCGGCTGCAGCACCCCAACATCGTCACCGTCTACGAGCTCGGCGAGGACCGGGGGCTGCCCTTCATCGCCATGGAGATGCTCCCCGGGGCCGACCTCGAGGCGCTCCTGCGCTCGAGGGAGGAGGTCCCGCTCGCCGAGAAGCTCGACATCGCCGCCCAGGTCTGCCGCGGGCTCGCGTACGCCCACGAGCGGGGGATCGTCCACCGCGACATCAAGCCGAGCAACGTCCGGCTCCTCGAGGACGGCACCGCGAAGATCATGGACTTCGGGATCGCGAAGCTCGGGGGCACCCACCTCACGAAGACGGGGATGATGCTGGGCACCGTGCACTACATGAGCCCGGAGCAGGTGCGCGGCCGGCCCCTCGACGGCCGCAGCGACGTCTTCTCCGTGGGGGTCATCCTCTACGAGCTGTTCGCCGGCGAGCGGCCGTTCCGGGGCGAGGGGGCGACCCAGGTCCTCTACAAGATCGTGAACGAGGAGCCGCCCCCGCCCGACCTCGCGGTCCTCGGCGAGTTCGCCCCGAGGCTGCAATCGATCCTGTCGCGGGCTCTCGCCAAGGAGCCGGACGCGCGCTACCCGGAAGCCGCCGCGCTCGGAGACGACCTCGCCGCCGTGCTCGAGGACGCGCAGAAGGCGGAGGGCCCGGCGCCCGCCCTCGCCGTGGAGGCGCTCGCCGCCGCCCGCAAGGCCGCGCCGCGAGGCCACGGCGAGGAGGCCGTCGCGCGGCTCCGCGGGCTCGTCGCCAGCTACCCCGGCTTCCTCCCGGCCCGCCGCGCCCTGCGCGCGGCGCTGCGCGAGCAGAAGACGAAGGGCGAGCCGGCCCCGGCCGAGCCGGAGGGCTACCCGGAGCTCGAGGCTACGTTCCAGGCCGCGCCCACGCGGCGCGCCGCTCCGCGAGCAGCGCCGGCGGGGGCGGGGGCCCAGCCGACCGTCGCCATCTCCTCCACGGCCACGCCCGGCACGCCCGCGCCGGTCGTGCCGGGCGCGCCGGAGCCGGCCGCACGGCGAGGCTGGCTCTGGGGCGCGGCCGCGCTCCTGGGAGTCGCCGCCGTCGCCGCCATCGTGCTGCTCCGGGGGAGCGGGCCGGCCGCGCCGGCCGAGGTGCGGCTGAGCGTCCGCTCCCAGCCGATGGGCGCTTCCGTCCTCGTCGAC
>JBGPQQ010000379.1:0-4220 GCA_041489115.1 Vicinamibacteria bacterium
CCCACCACCTCCCGCTGGTGCCCGATCTTCTCGCGGGTGTCGCCGGCCAGCCCGCGCTGCTCTTCCCGGACCGCCTGCACCCGAACGCGGCTGGGCACCAGCGCCTCGCGGAGAACGTCCGCCCGCACCTCGAGCTCCTGCTCGCCGAGGTGAAGGCCGACCGAAGCGCCTCGACGGAGGGACGCTAGCGTGCGCGGCGTCGAGCAAGTCCCCTGGCTCTACGACGCGGCCATGGTCGTGCTCGAGAATACGGGGCTCGGCCGCTGGCGCTCGTGGCTCGCCGCCGGCGTTCCCCCCGGCCGCATCCTCGACCTCGGCTGCGGCACCGGCCGCAACCTGCCGCTCTTCCACGACGGCGTCCGCGCGATCGGCCTCGACCCCTGCCACGAGTCGCTGCGCAAGGCGCGCACTCGCGCGCCGGGGGCGCTCTTCGTGAGGGGCCGCGCCGAGCCGCTGCCGTTCCGCGATGACGCCTTCGACACCGTGGTGAGCGGCCTCGTCTTCTGCAGCGTCGGCGACGTGCCACGCGGCTTCGCCGAGGTGCGGCGCGTCCTGAGGGCAGGGGGCGCGCTCCGCATGCTCGAGCACGTCCGCGCCACCTCCCGCTTCGCCGCCCGGCTGCAGGATCTGACGCAGCCGGCCTGGACGTGGTTCACCGGCGGTTGCCACCCCAACCGGGACACCGAGGCGGCGGTGCGCGCCGCGGGCTTCCTCGTCGACGAGGCGAGCTACCGCGCTCAGGGCGACATGCGGCGCTTCGAGGCGCAGCCACGCTAGGCGGGCCGCCCCGCCGCGCGGTGCAGGAACCACCGGTCGAGGACCACATGGCGGGCGAACCACGACGAGGAAAGCAGGAGCGCTCCGACGGCCGCCGCCAGGGGGCGGGGCGCCGCGCTCGTCCGGGGAAGAGGTCCGAGCTGCTCCGCGAGGCGCTGGGCATACTGCCGGGCGAGCCGGCTCTCGTCGGCCTCGCGTCGTGCCTCGAGGATCGCCTCGGCCGCGAGCTGGCCGGAGACGATCGCCGGCAGGATGCCCTCTCCGCTCGCGGCGAAGGCGAGCCCGGCCGCGTCGCCGACGAGCAGGGCACCGTCCGCCGCCACGCGGCGGGCCGCCGCCTCGCGCACGAGGTAGGCGTGGCCGCGCCAGCCGGCCTTCGGCGCGGGGGCGATCCTCCGCTCCCGCACGAGCCAGGCGAGGAACGCCTCGACGAGCTGCGGGAGCGCCTGCCGGTCGCGACGGCCGAGGCCGACGTTGAGGTGCGCGCCCTTGCGGAAGCACCAGCCGTAGCCGCGCAGGTCGGGGCTGAAGTAGAGCTCCGGCCGCTCCGGCTCCACCCGGCAGCCGTCGAGCGCCGGTCCCTCCAGCCGGAACTCCACCTCCTGCGCCACCACCGGGGTCTCGCGAGGCGCCGGACCATTCAGGAGCCGCGCCACCGGGCAGAAGTGCCCGCCGGCGCCGACCAGGGTCAGGGCCGCGAAGCGCCCGTTCACGGCCCACTCCCGCCCCTCGCGCCGGATGTCGGCCACCCTCTCGCCGAGCCGCGTGCGCGCCCCGGAGCGGCGGAGCAGCTCGGTGTCGAACTCACAGCGGCGGATGCCGTAGCTGACGGGCGCGCCGTAGTCCACGTCCACGGCGCGGCCGCCGATCCGCCCGATCCGGAAGCGGGAGATGGGCTGCAGGGTGTGGGCCCGCGCGTACTCGGGAAGCCGCAGCCCCAGCCGCGCGACCACCTCGGGCGTGATCCACCCCGCGCAGGGCTTGTCCCGCGGGAAGCCGTGCCGGTCGAGGACGAGCACATCCCGTCCCGCGGCCACGAGCGCCGCCGCGCAGGCCGAGCCCGCCGGCCCGCCGCCGACGATCAGGACGTCGGCGCGTTCCACGAGAGCCCCGCCGCTTCGGAGTAGAGCCCGCGGCGTGTCCAGGGCACGGCACTCGACCCGCCGGGAGCGAAGACGACCTGGAAGAGCTGCAGCGAGCCCGTCCGGAAAGCGGCCTCGGAGCCGGCCAGGTAGAGCCGCCATGTGCGGCGGAAGCGCTCGTCGAACCCCACCCGCCCCTCGGCCACCGCGCGCTCGTAGCGCTGCCGCCAGTGGCGCAGGGTGAGGGCGTAGTGGCCGCGCAGGTTCTCGACGTCGATCAGGGAAAGGCCGGCGGCCTCGAGGACGCCGGCGGCGACCTCCGTCAGCGCCGGGGGATAGGCCCCGGGGAAGATGCGCCGGCGGATCCAGGCGTTCAGGGGACGCGGCTGGTCGCGCCCGATGAAGTGCATCAGCCCGCGCCCCCGGGTCCGATCGAGCGAGCGCGCGATGACGCGGCCGAGCTCGCCGTAGCTCCGCCGGCCCACGTGTTCGAGCATGCCGACGGACACGAAGACGTCGCAGCGGTCCCGGATCATCCGGTAGTCGCCCTCGACGAACTCGACGCGGCCGTCGAGCCCCTCGCGCCGCGCCCGCCCCCGGGCCCAGGCGAGCTGCTCCCGCGAGATGTTGTAGGCCCGGACGCGCACGCCGTAGCGCCGCGCCATGTGCAGGGCCAGGGCCCCCCAGCCGCAGCCGGCCTCCACCACCGTCTCCCCGGGACGCAGGCCGAGCTTGCGGCACACGTGGTCCATCTTCGCGACCTGGGCCTCGTCGAGCGACAGCTCCGGGGACTCGAAGTAGGCGCAGGTGTAGAGGAGCTGCTCGTCGAGCCAGAGCGCGTAGAAGTCGTTGCCGAGGTCGTAGTGGCGGTGGACGTTGGTCCGCGCGCGCGGCAGCGAGTGTCGCCGCCAGGTCCCGAGCCAGGCGAGCGGGCTCGGTCGCGCCCCGCCTTCGAGCGCGCGGTACGCCGCCTCCACGGCCGCCACCAGGTCGCCCTCGATCTCGATGCGCCCGTCGGCGTAGGCGTCGCCGAAGTGGACCTCGGGATCCAGCAGGAGCCCGACGAGCGCGCGACGGTCGCGGAAGCGCAGGGTGGCAACCGGCGGTCCGGCGGGGGCGGCGAACGTGGAGCGTCCCAGCGCGTAGCGCAGAGGGGCGAACCCCATGCGCGCGGCGAGGCGCCGCAGCAGCAGGCTGGCGAGCCTCTCCGCCACCGGCGGGCCGGTGAGAGAGGGATCGGGCACAGGGCGGGCCGTCGCCTTCATGACGCCCTCCTCGTTTCGTGGAACACCACCATCCTATCGCCCCGAGGCGGTCCTGGGAATCCGTGTTTTGCGGTGCTCGCGGGGGAGGCGGGAGGCGTGTCGAGGGATTGTAGTCGGCGGCCTCCCTGCCACAAGGTCTTCGGGATTGACGACCGCCGCTCCACGGCCCCATCATTGAAAGCGAAGAAAAAGCGAAAGTCATGAGCGCTGCCTCTCTCCCGTCCGCGACACTCGCGCCGCCCCCGGCCGAGCGGAAGCGCGCCCTCGAGGACCTGCTCCGGGCCCGCCGCCTCCAGGCCGATGCCCCGCCGCTGCGGGGCGAGGACCGGCGGCTGCGGCCGCTCTCGACCGGCATCGGCGCGGTGGACGCGCTGCTCGACGGTGGCTTCCCGCGTGGCGCGCTCTCCGAGGTCCACGGCCCCGCCTCCTCGGGCCGCACCGGCGTCCTCCTCGCGCTCCTCGCGCGGACGACGCGCGGCGGAGCGCTCGCCGCGCTCGTGGACCCGCTCGACCGCCTCGACCCCGCCTCGGCCGCCGCCGCGGGGGCCGACCTCTCGCGGCTCCTCTGGCTGCGCGGGCCGCGGGGCGCCTCGGAGGAGCCAAAGGCGAAGGCGCTCGCCGACGCCACGGCCGCGGTGGCGACGCTCGCCGGCTCGGGGCTCTTCGACGTGGTGGCCCTCGACCTCGCCGGCGCCGACCGCGAGCGCCGCCGCCTGCCCGCCACCACCTGGCTGCGCCTGCAGCGCCTCGTCGAGGGCGCGACCACGGCCGTGGTGCTCCTGGCCGACGGCCACGTGGCCTGCGGCCCGGGTGGCGTGGCGCTCGCCCTCGAGCCCGTGGCGCCGCGCTGGTCGGGGCCGCCCGGCCCCGCGCGGCTCCTCGCCGCGCTCGCCGCGCGGGCGCGGGCCGGGCGCCACGGCCTGCGCTCGGCCGACCTCGCCCTCGCGGCCCTCTGAGGCGCGGAGGCGAACGTGTTCGGCGGGCTGCACTCTCCACGACCTCTCCCCGAGGAAGACGCGCTCCTCGCCCTCGCCCGCGAGTTCACGCCGCGCGTCGAGGCCCCTGCGCCGACGCCCGTGCTCCTCGACCTCTCCGG
>JBGPQQ010000380.1:0-4199 GCA_041489115.1 Vicinamibacteria bacterium
CGACTCGCGGCCCCGCGTGACGTTGCCGCCGACGAGGGCCACCCCGGACTCCGCCGCCCGCTCCAGCAGGCCGTCGTAGAGCGAGTCCACCCAGCCCAGCGTGACGTCGGGGGGCAGGCACAGGCTCACGGTGGCGTAGCGTCCGATGCCGCCCATCGCCGCGACGTCCGAGAGGCTCACGGTGAGCGCCTTGCGGCCGAGGAGGCGCGGCGGGGCGGCGTCGCGGTGGAAGTGGACGCCCTCGACGAGGCTGTCCGTGGTGAAGAGAGCCAAGGGGCCGATCTCGATCACGGCCGCGTCGTCGCCGAGGCCGACCACGACGCCGGGCGCCGAAGGGATGCGCCCGTGGAGGTGGCGCAGAAGGGCCTTCTCCCCGATCTCAGCGAGGGTGCTCGAGAGGGGAGGGGTCAAAGTGAGGCTCTCCGCATTGTCGTGTGGCTAGGCGACCTGAACCGGGTCACCAGGTGGGAGCCCTGAGCCGCGCTTTAGGCTTCCTCGACGCGGAGGCATGCTCACCGCGAGGCGAATCGGACCCCCTCATTGAGAACGTTGGTTCGAGGTTTCCGTATCCATCACGGGCAAGGCAGAGAGCCTCGACGACATGATAGCCGCCGCCCGTCGCCTCGGCAACCAGAACCCGGGGGTGCCGAGGAGGGCCCCTACTCCCCGAGAGCCGTGCCGAGCTTCCGGGCGAGCCGCGAGATCCGGTCGTCCGCGGTCGTCCCCGCCGCCCGCGACTCGCGGCGCGCCTCCTCGACCTCGCGCCGCAGGCGGACGCACTCGTCGGCGAGGTTCAAGGCGGCCAGCACCGCGACGCGCAGGCTGTCGACCGCCCCGCTCGCGCGGCTCACGTCCTTCATCTGCTCGTCCACGGAAGCGGCGAGCTTCTCGACGTAGCCGGGGTCGCCGCCGGCTTTCACCGCGTAGATCTGGCCGAAGATCTCGACGTGGACGAGGTCTGCCTTGTCCGCCATTGGATCGGGATTATAGACCCGGACCGCCGGTCCTAGGCCAGGCTCTCGAGCAGCCCGACGAGCTTCTCGACGCGTTCGCGGATCTCCTCGCGCTCGCGGCGCAGGGTCTTCACCTCGCGCGCGAGCGCCTCCGCCGTCTTCGCCTCCTCCGCGCCCGCGCCCTCGCGCTCGGACGCCGCCGCAAGCGTGTGCTCGGCCTTCTCGGCCCGCGCCTTCGCCTGGGCGAGCTCGGCGCGGAGCGACTGCGCCTCGGCCGAGAGGTCCTTCAGGCGCTGCGCGGCCTTGTGGACCCGGTCCTCGAGGAGCTTGAAGCTGTCTTCCACGGGCCTTTCCCTCACTCTCCCCGGATCTCGAACCCGGCGGCGCGGAGCTCCCGGACCACCCCATCCACCGCTTCCTGGACCTTTTCGCTCGTGAGGGTGCGCTCCGGGTCCTGGAAGCGCAGGCTCACGGTCAGGCTCACCTTCCCCGGCGGCACCTGGTTGCCCGTGTAGCGGTCGAGGAGGCTCACCGAGCGCAGGCGCTCCCCCGCCGCCGCGCGCACCCGCGCGTCGATCTCGGCCGCCGGCGTCGCCTCGTCGCAGACGATCGAGAGGTCCCGCTCCACGGCCGGGAAGCGGTCGAGGGCGCCGAAGCGGGCGATCCGGGGCGCGGTTTCGAGCAGGGCGTCGACATCGATCTCCAGCACGACCGCTTCGTCCTTCAGCTCCCACGCCGCGCGGGTATCCGGGTGCACGGCGCCGGCGCCTCCGATGACCCGGCCATCGCGCCGCAGGCTCACCGCGCGACCCGGGTGCAGAAACGCGGGTGGGGCGCTCTCACGGTCGATCTCCGGCGCCGCCTCGCCCAGCCTGGCGAAGAGCAGCTCCACGACGCCCTTCAGGTCGAACAGGTCGAACGGGCGCGGCTTCATCGACCAGTGGTGGGGGCTCGTGCTCCCGGAGAGGAGCACCGCGAGACGCCGCTGCTCCCGCGGCGCGCCGTCCGTCCGCACGAACACGCGGCCGAGCTCGAAGACCGCCACGTCGCGCCGCCCGAGGCGGAGGTTCGTGCCCAGGGTGTCGAGGAGCCCCGGCATCACGAGCGACGTCCGGAGGGTGTCCTGCTCCTCGGTGAGCGGGTTCGCGAGCCGGGTACGGGCCTCCGCCGGCGCGTCCATCTGCGCGCCCGCCACGAACGCGTAGTTCACGACCTCCACGAGCCCCGCGCCGGTCAGGACCTCGCGGATGCGCCGCTCGCGTCGCTGCGAGGGCCGGAGGCGGCCCGGCCGGGTCGCCGGCGGAAGCGCGGCCGCGATCCGCTGGAGCCCGAAGTGGCGGCCCACCTCTTCCGCGAGGTCCGCTTCGCGCGAGACGTCGAGCCGCCACGACGGCACGAGAGCGGTGGCCTCGGGGCCGGAGCCCGTGACGAGGAAGCCCAGGGACTCCAGGGTACGGACCTGCTGCAGCCGCGGCACCTCGACGCCGAGCAGCGCGCTCACCCGCGCCGGGCGGTGCCGGACCGTCCGCGCCGGGCGCTCGTGGCCCTTGCGCTCGACGAGGCCGGGCCGCACCGTGCCGGCGCCGATCCTCGCGACGAGGTGCGCCAGGCGTCCGATTGCCGCCGGCCCCGCGGCTATGTCGGCGCCGCGCTCGAAGCGGTGGGAGGCCTCCGTGTGCATCCCGAGGGCCCTCGCCCCCCGGCGCACCGCGAGCGGCTCCCACCAGGCGGCCTCGAGCGCGACGACCCGCGTCGCCTCGCCGATCTCGCTGGAGGCGCCGCCCATGATCCCGGCCAGCGCGAGGGCGGGCTCGCCGCCCCGCCCGGCGATGACACCCACCCGGGCCGGGAGCGCCCGCTCGTTGCCGTCGAGCGTCGTGACCCTCTCGCCCTCGCGCGACCAGCGGACGACGAGCTCCCCGCCCGGCACGCGGGCGAGGTCGAACGCGTGGCTCGGCTGCCCCATCTCGATCATCACGTAGTTGGTCAGGTCGACCACGTTGTTGATCGAGCGGATGCCCACGAGCTCGAGCCGGTCCCGGAGCCAGGCCGGGGACGGGCCGGCCTTCACGTCCAGGAGCCGGGCGCAGAACCGGCCGCAGAGGTCCGGGGCCTCGATCACGACGTCGAGCGCCTCGCCCGCCGGCGCCCCCGCTTCGGCCGCCGACGTGTCGAGCGGCCGCAGCGGCAGGCCGTAGAGAGCCGCCACCTCGCGCGCGACGCCGTAGACGTTCATGCAGTCGACGCGGTTCGTCGTGACGTCGAGCTCGAGGACGGTCTCGTCGCCCGCGGTCTCGACCGCGTCCACGGCCAGGCCCGCGGCGGTGAGCGCGTCGGCGAGGCGCTGCGGCTCGACCTCGACGGGGACGTACTCGCGGAGCCAGGAGAGAGGGAGCCTCATCCGACGAACTGCTCCAGGAAGCGCAGGTCGTTCTCGTAGAAGAGGCGGATGTCGTCGATCCCGTGGCGGACCATCGCCACCCGCTCGATGCCGAGGCCGAAGGCGAAGCCGGTGACCTCCTCGGGGTCGTAGACGACGCGGCCGATCCGGGTGTTGACCGCCTCGAAGACGGCCGGGTTCACCATGCCGGAGCCGAGGATCTCGAGCCAGCCGGTGGCCTTGCAGATGCGGCAGGGTCCGCCCGCCAGCCGGCCGGACCCGCCGCACACGACGCAGCCGAGGTCGGCCTCGACGGAGGGCTCGGTGTAGGGGAAGTACGAGGCCCGGAACCGCACCGGGCACTCCTCGCCGAAGAGCGCGTGCAGGAACGCCTCGATCGTGCCCTTGAGGTGGCCGAGGTGGATGCCCTCGCCCACCACCAGCCCCTCGATCTGCTGGAACATCGGCGAGTGGGTGACGTCGCTGTCGCGGCGGAACACCTTGCCCGGGCAGATGATCCGCACCTCCGGCGGGTGCCGGTTCTCCAGCATGTAGTGGATCTGGGCGGACGAGGTGTGCGTCCGCAAGAGCAGGCCGCCCTCGCCCTCGAGATAGAACGTGTCCTGCATGTCGCGGGCCGGGTGGTCCGGCGGCATGTTGAGAGCCTCGAAGTTGTGGTAATCGTCCTCGACTTCGGGCCCGTCGTACACCTCGTAGCCCATGGCGACGAAGATGTCCTCGAGCTCCTGACGGACGACGGTGAGAGGGTGGCGGCGCCCGACCCAGGGACGGCGGCCGGGCAGGGTGCCGTCGAGGCGCTCGTGGCGCAGGGCCGCCTCGCGCATCCGTCCCTCGAGCGCGGAGGC
>JBGPQQ010000381.1:0-4184 GCA_041489115.1 Vicinamibacteria bacterium
AGACCCCCCGCGCGCTGCGAGGGAGTGAAAACCACTTCGCGCGCAGCCCGTTGCCGTCACCGGGGTGCTGCTACGCATCCCCCAGACCCCCTCCACGCTCACGGGAGTGAATCCCGCTCGCTCGGAGCCCGTAGCCTGTGGTCGGGTGCGCCTGGCCCCCCGGACATCGTCTCGCCTGTCCGGTTCTGGCGGAGAGGGTGGGATTCGAACCCACGGTGCCTTTTGAGCACAACGGTTTTCGAGACCGCCCGATTCAACCACTCTCGCACCTCTCCGCACGACCGGCCGTGGCTGAAACAGCCTCTCATTCTAACCCGGGCGGGCGCGGCCGGGGAGAGGCGCCGGGGCGCCTTTCACTGCTCCCGGCGCAGGCACCGGGGTGGCCTGCGCTAATCCCGGCGCGAGCGGAAGAACTCCTGCAGGACCCGCCGGCACTCGTCCGCTAGTACCCCCTCGACCGCCTCGAACCGGTGATTGAGGGGAAGGGCGTTCGGGTCGAGGAGCGAGCGCACGGCGCCGGCCTTGGGGTCGGCCACGCCGTAGACGACGGTCGCGACACGGGCGTGCACGAGCGCCCCCACGCACATGAGGCAGGGCTCGACGGTGACGTAGAGGGTCGCCCCGGTCAGGCGGTAGTTCCCGATCGCGCGCCCGGCTTCGCGCAGGGCCAGGACCTCCGCGTGCGCGGTGGGGTCGGAGGCGCCGACGGGGTGGTTGTAGCCGCGGCCCACCACCGCGCCGTCGAGGACGACGACCGCGCCCACCGGCACCTCGCCGGCGGCCCGGGCGAGGGCCGCCTGCGCGAGGGCGAGGCGCATGAACGTCTCGTGGTCGGGGCTCACTTCCACTCGAGCTTGAGGTCGCGGCGGATGCGGCCGAGGCTCGCCTCGAGCCGCCGCGTGGCGCCGGGCCGGAAGTTCCCGACGATGCGCTCCCTCCTCACGTTGTCGTCCCAGAGAACCTCCACCCGCACCTCATGAAGGCCGGACCGGACCTCGAGCTCGTCGCGGAACGAGCCCTCGTGCAGCTTGAAGACGAGCGCCTTCTTCTGCTGCCCGCTGAGTCGCTCCTCCAGGGCCAGCTCGTCGTCGACGAAGACGCGGATGGTACCGGTCCGGAGAGGATGGTCGAAGTCGATCCGCAGGCGCCCCTGCGCCTCCGGCAGGGCACCGCGCGGCGGGAGAGGGCCGGGCGAGGGGGACGGGGGGCGCCACGGGCTCCAGAGGAGAAGGGTGACGAGGCCGACGGCCGCGGCCAGGCCCGCGAGGAGCAGGCCGCGCCGCGGCCGGCGGCGGGGCCGATCGACGGGCAGGACGGAGCGGGTCGCGTCGGCAGCGGGCGGAAGCGGCGGCGGCGCGGGAGCCACGGCCACGGTCGCCGGGCCGAGAAGCGCGGCGAGCGGCGAGTCGGGCTCCTCCATGACCACGAGGTCGTCTCCGGACGCGTGGCGCGGAGGCAGCCCCGCGAGGACGTCCTCGGCGTCCTCGGCGAACGCCTCGGCCGTCGGGTACCGGCGGGCCGGCTCCTTCGCCAGCGCGCGGGTGAACACGTGCTCGACGTCGGCGGGAAGGTCCCGGACGAAACGCGAGGGCGGCTCGGGGTCCTCGTAGACCACGCGGTGCACGATCCCGGGGATCGTGGGCGCGAAGAAGGCGGCCTGCCCCGTGAGCAGCGTGTAGGCGACGGAGGCCAGCGAGAAGACGTCCGCCCGGCCGTCGACCTCCTCGGTCTTCGCCTGCTCGGGGGCGGTGTAGAGGGGCGTGCCGATGAACTCGCCGATGGTGGTCAGGCGCTGGCGCGCGGTCTCCAGGCGGGCGATGCCGAAGTCCATGACCTTCACTTCGCCGGAGGTCAGGACGACGACGTTCGCGGGCTTGACGTCGCGGTGCACGACACCGTGGCAATGGGCGTGGTGGAGCGCGCGCGCCGCCTGCGCCACGAGATGCAGGACGGTGCGCCAGTCGAGCGGGCCGGCCGCGCCCAGGTCGGCCAGGGTCTTCCCCCGCAGCAGCTCGAGCGCGATGAACAGCGCCCCGGTGGAGGAGTCCCGGCCGACGTCGTGGACGACGACGATGCCCGGGTGCTGCAGCGCGGCCGCGATGCGGGCCTCGGCGAGGAAGCGCTCCTCGAAGACCCGCGCCGCCTCCCCCTCGGCGGACGGCTGGATGACCTTCAGGGCGATGGTCCGGTCGAGCACCGGGTCGTGCGCCTCGTAGACGACCCCCATGGCCCCGCGACCGATCTCGCGGAGGATCTCGTACCGGCCGATCGATGCAGGCTCCGCCATGCCCGGCCTACCAGCGCGGCGGCGCGTGCCGCCGCCCGACTTGCCGCTCCGGCAGCCCCTCGACGAAGAGATGGGGGACCGCGACGTTCAGCGCGATGAGCACGCAGGTGACGAAGGGGATTCCCTTCGGGTTCGGGGCGTCACCGACGGGCAGGAACAAGGAGATGGCCTTTCGTTCGGCACCTGACCGGAGCCGTAGCGTAACATGCCGCTCCGGGCCGTCCCGCGGCGGGCGTCCACGTTCTCAAGACCCCGGCCGCGCCGCAGCCTACTTGCGGCGCTCCCAGAGCCGGAAGCCGCCGGCGAAAGCGTTGACGTTGCTGCCGAGGCGCGTCTCCGGCGGCAGTGCTTTGAGCTGCTTCACGTTGCCGCCGCCGAGCACCACCTCGTCCACCTGGAACGCGTGACGAAGGCGCGGGACTATCTCTGCCACGAGCTGGCGCCACCGTTTCTTGCCCATCCGGTCGAGGCCGCGCTTGCCCAGGAAGTCCTCGTAGGTTTTCCCGTTCCGGTAGGGCAGGTGGGCGATCTCCAGCGGCTGCACGAGCCCCTCGATCACGAGCGCCGCCCCGAGGCCGGTGCCGAGGCCGAGGAAGAGCATCCGCCCCCGGCGGTAGCTGCCGAGCGCCTGCATGACGGCGTCGTTGATGACGCGGACCGGCTTGCCGAAGGCGCGGGCGTAGTCGAAGCGAACCCAGCCCCGGCCGAGGTTCACGGGCTCGGCGGCGGGTCGGCCGCCCTTCACCGGGCCCGGGAAACCGATGGTCACCGCGTCGTACTTCCAGCCGGTCACGGCCTTCTTGACCGTCGCCGCCATGCGCGCGGCGGTGAGCGTGGGGCCCGACGGGACCTTGCGCGGGGCCTTCTGGCCGCTCAGCAGGAGCTTGACGTTGTTGCCGCCGATGTCGACGACGAGGATCTTCACGCCGGTTCCCCCCTGGAGATGCCGCAAACGTAGCCCGAGCGGGGCACGGCTTCAAGAGGGAGTTGCGGAACGCCCGTCGTCAGGACGTCACGCACGCGACCCCCGTGCCGCCCAGCCCGCAGTAGCCGTTGGGGTTCTTCCCCAGGTACTGCTGGTGGTAGTCCTCGGCGTAGTAGAGCTCGGGGGCCTCGCGGATCTCCGTGGTGATGACTCCGTGGCCGGCCGCGTCGAGGGCTTTCTGGTACGCGTCACGCGAGGCCTCGGCCTTCTTCCGCTGCTCCTCGCCGTACGTGTAGATGGCCGAGCGATACTGCGTCCCCACGTCGTTGCCCTGGCGCATCCCCCGCGTGGGGTCGTGGCCTTCCCAGAAGACACGCAGCAGGTCCTCGTAGCTGACCTTCCTCGGGTCGAACACCACCCGTACCACCTCGGCGTGCCCGGTGCGGCCAGAGCACACTTCCTCGTAGATCGGGTTTGGCGTGAAGCCGCCCGCGTAGCCGACCGAGGTCGACACGACGCCGGGCGTCTTCCAGAACTTCTGTTCCGCGCCCCAGAAGCAGCCGAGGCCGAAGAGAGCCAGCTCCGTCCCGTCCGGAAAGGGCGGCTCGAGAGGAGCGCCGTTCACGAAGTGGGACTTCGGCACGCGCATGCGCTCCTTGCGCCCAGGCAACGCCTCCTCGGGCGACGGCATCCTGAGCTTGTGGGTCGACGACCACATGCCTTCACCTCGGCCTCCTGGGGATGGGACGGGGCCCCGTTGCCTACAGAATCGCACGAAACCGCCCTGTCGCTCCGAAGCTCGTTCCCGGCCGGCACCCGGGGAATCCGCCGGCTTTGGAGCGGCGAGCTCGAGGGGGACGCGCCCGGCGTTATGATTCGAAGCGGGAGTCGTCGATGCTCGAGCAGACGACGATGGAGAGCGAGCTGGCCGCGCTTCTGGGCCGAAAGGTGGATCTGGTCAGCCGGCGCGCC
>JBGPQQ010000382.1:0-4174 GCA_041489115.1 Vicinamibacteria bacterium
CTGGTTCCGCTTCCTCGAGACCGCGGACGAGCACTTCGACTACTGGAACTCCCCGGGCCAGGGGCGCTGGAAGATCTCGGGCCTCGACCTGCCGAGGGACGTGCTCGAGAAGGTCTACGCCAGGAACGCGGAGCGGGTCATTCCCCGGTCCCCGGGTGCGGCCTCGGCCGCCCGCTGAGCCGTCCCTACAGGTTGGCGCGCAGGAACGCGAGGATCCCCCGCCGTCCCTCGGCCGTCTCTTGGTGCCCCACGTCGTAGCGGAGAAGCTTCCACCGCTCCGGGTGACCGGCCTCGGCGTAGACCTGCTTCAGCTCGCGGTCGATGATGTCGAGCCCGGCGAGCGGCGTGAGCTCGTCCTTCGTCCCCGCGAGGCCGAGGTGCGCACGCGGGGCGATGAGGGCGTTGATGTCGGACGCGGTGAAGTGCTTCAGGAGGCCGGGCACGTAGTAGTAGATGCCGTGCCCGTGGAGGCCCTTCTCGGCGAGGAGCGTGTGGTACTCGGTGAGGCAGCAGATGTCCACCGTCACCTTCACGCGCTCGTCGAGGGCGCCCAGCCACTGCGCCATCGAGCTCCCCATCGACATGCCGAGGGTCGCGATCCGCGAGCCGTCCACGTCGCCGCGGGTCAGCAGCCAGTCGAGGGCGCGGATCGAGTCGTAGACCATCATTCCCCAGAGCACCTGCCCCTGCCAGAGCATCGCCTTGAAGGTGTCGAGCTCCGTGGCGTGGTTCCGCTCGCCGAAGCACCAGTGGTCGATGCAGAGGGCCACGTAGCCTTCGTCGGTGAGCGCCTTCGCGTAGGGCACCGGCTGCATGTAGCTGCGGCCCTCCACGAACTCCTTCTTCCCGATGTCGTAGCCGCCGCCGTGCGAGTGATCGAAGACGACGGCCGGCGCCTGGTGGCACAGGCCCTTCGGGCGCGCGAGGAAGGCGGGCACCGGCTCGAGCCCGTTCAGGTCGAGGGCCCACGACTCGAGCACGTAGCCGTCACGCTCCTCTTCGCCGCGCTTCGTGGCCGTGATCGGGCGGTAGCGGTCCGGCAGGTCGCCGAGCAGCTCGTAGAGGCGCGCCCGGCGACCCGCCGGGTCGCGGTACGACCGACCGGTGGCGGGAGGGATGGGCAGCTCCGCGCCCGCGGGCGCCGAGGAGGCCGCCAGGGCCGCCCCGAGCCCCGCGCCCGACGCCTTCAGGAAGTCCCGCCGCAGAAGCTCGCCCATCGCGCCCTCCTCGATGTCGCCCCCATGGTGTTCCCGCCCGGCCGGACCGTCAACGCCGGCCGCGTCTCAGGCGCTGGCGACGTAGCGCAGCACGGCGGCGTAGTGCAGGGCGCTGCCGGCGAGCACGCACGCGTGCCAGATCGCGTGGTGGTACGGCAGGCGCCGCCACAGGTAGAAGGCCACGCCGCCGGAGTACGCGAGCCCTCCGGCCGCGAGGAGCGCGATGCCCCCCGGCGCCACCGCGGCGAGGAGCGGCTTCGCCGCCACGACCACGCACCAGCCCATCGCGAGGTAGAGCCCCACGAAGAGCGCGGTCGGTTTCCGGCGCAGCGCGAGACGGAGCGCGATCCCGGAGACCGCGATCCCCCAGACGACACCGAAGAGCGACCAGCCCCAGGGGCCGCGCAGGCTCACGAGGGTGAAGGGCGTGTAGGTGCCGGCGATGAGCAGGAAGATCGCGGAGTGATCGAGCGCGCGCAGCACGGCCTTGGCCCGCGGGTGACGCACAGCGTGGTAGAGGGTCGAGGCGACGTAGAGGAAGACGAGCGTGGCGCCGAAGACGACCGAGCCCACGACCGTGGCCGCCGTTCCGTGCCGGCTCGCGGCCACCGCGAGGACGGCGAGACCGGCTGTCGCCAGGACGGCGCCGAGCCCGTGGATGAGGCTGTTCGCCGCCTCCTCGCCCGGGCTGTAGCGCGCGGCCGCGGACGTCACCGGACCCTGTGCCATCGAGCCCAGCCGGATCGGGACCACCGGCTGATTCTAGCCGCTCCGGTGGGATCGACGTATACTCCGCCGCAACGATTCCATTCGATGTTCCAGGAGGTCACATGAGCCAAGACGCGTCCACGCGGCCCGGGCAGCTGATCCTGGTGCCCGCCATCATCACCCTCGCCGTCACCCTGCTCCGCCTCGTCGGGGAGCTGCAGGGCTGGTCACCGCGGCTCTTCAGCCGGGCGGCCGGCGGCGGCGGCGCCCTGGTCGGCATCTCGTGGCTGGTCGTGGTCTTCGGCGTCTGGTTCGGCTGGAAGCTCGCCCGGGCCGGCGCCGGCCCGGCGGGCCTCGGCCGGGCGCTGGGGCTCACGGTCCTGGCCCTCGCGATCCTCCCCGTGCTGGGCCTCGCCGCGGGCGCGCTGAAGCTCGACCCGCACGGCATGGGCACGTTTGCCATCTACGTGGTCGGGTCGATCGTGGCGCTCCTCGTGGGCCTGCGCGCCTGGCCCGCGCTCGGCCGCACCCTCCTCGCCTACGCCTTCGCCGCCCGCGTCCCGGTGGCGCTGGTCATGCTGGTCGCCATCTTCGGCAACTGGGGCACGCACTACGACGTGCCACCATATCCCGACTTCCCGGCGATGGCGCCGCTGCTGAAGTGGTTCTACATCGGGTTGCTCCCGCAGCTCACCATCTGGATCTGGTTCACCGTCGTCGTGGGCTCGTTCTTCGGCATCGTGGCGGCGGCCATCGCCGGCCGCGGCCGCGCGGCAGCCTGACGCCCGGTCGATCTGCTACGGGAGCGGCCGGAGCTTGACGTTCCGGAACCAGAACACGCTGCCGTGGTCCTGGAGCACGATGCGCCCGGTCTTCGCGAGGCCGTAGTCCGGCGCGTCCTTCCACTTGCCGGAGTCGCGGAGCTTCTTCCACGCGTCGTTCCAGCGCTCGAACTCGAGGATCTTCTTCCCGTTCACCCAGTGCTCGACGTGCGTCCCGTTGACCACGATCTTCGAGTTGTTCCACTCCCCCACCGGCTTCAGCTGCTTCTGGGCATTGGGGAGGTGCATGGCGTAGTCGGCGCCGGCCTTCTGCCACTCCTCGAGCTTCTCGGGGAAGCCCACGTCATCGATGAACTGGTACTCCGGGCCGGTCTTCCAGGCCGCGTCGTACTTCTTGTCCTCGACGACCCCGTACATGAGGCCGCTGTTGCCGCCCTTCGTGGCCTTCCAGTCGACGCTGATCTCGAAGTTCGTGAACTCCCGGTCGGTCGCGAGGTCGGCCCGCAGGTCGCTGCCGTAGTTGCCCTCGGTGCCCACGGTCTTGAGGGCGCAGTCCTCGATCGTCCACGCCTTCGTGGCCTGCCCGTTGTACCCGTGCCACCCGCTCACGCTCTTGCCGTCGAACAGCAGCACCCATCCCGCGGCCTTCTCGGCTGGGGTGAGACTGTTCACGCCCTCGCACGAGGCCGGCGCCGCCTGTGCCGCCGCCGCCCCTCCGGCCACCACGACCACGACGCCCGTCACCAACCAGCAAAGAAGCCTGGATCTCATGTCGTTCTCCTTCGACCGGTCCCCATTCTCCACCGACTCGGCCGCCGGCGCACGCGAGCTCGGCGCCCCGTTCGATGGGACCCCCGGCCCGCTGAACGCGATCACCGACGTGGCCGGTGTCGAGGTCGGTCAGGTCATGCTCGTCTCCGGCGAAGGGAAGCTCGAGGTGGGCCGCGGACCCGTGCGCACCGGCGTCACCGCGATCCACCCGCGCGGCAAGGCCTCGAACGACCCCGTCTTCGCCGGCAGCTTCGCCCTCAACGGCAACGGCGAGATGACCGGCCTCGCGTGGCTTTCGGAGTCGGGCTTCCTCGAGGGGCCGGTCGTCCTCACCAACACCCACAGCGTCGGGATCGCCCGGGACGCGATCATCGCGTGGCAGAACCGGCGGGGCGGGGGCGCACAGGCGTGGGGGCTGCCGGTCGTCGCCGAGACCTGGGACGGGTGGCTGAACGACATCAACGGCTTCCACGTCAAGGACACCCACGTGTTCGAGGCCCTCGACTCGGCGCGCGGGGGTGCGGTGGAAGAAGGCGGCGTGGGCGGCGGCACCGGCATGGTCTGCTTCGAGTTCAAGGGCGGGATCGGCACCTCCTCCCGACACCTCGAGGCGCGACAGGGCGGCTACACCGTGGGCGTCCTGTCCAGGCGAACTTCGGCCTGCGGCGGCAGCTCACGATCGCAGGCGTCCCGGTC
>JBGPQQ010000383.1:0-4172 GCA_041489115.1 Vicinamibacteria bacterium
CCCTTGCGCAGCCCGTCGGCCCGCGCGTCGTCCACGGGGGACACCGGGGTCGGCTGAAGCGGGTCAGCGCCGCTCTCTCCCAGGACGCGCGGCGCGACAAAGCGGCCCCAGGCGAAGCGGGGGCCCGACGCCTCCCCCACCGCGAGGCCGATCCGCACGATGTCGCCGGCACGGCCAGGGATCCGCACCACCTGCTCGCCCGGGTCCTTCCCGCGCGCCGCCACGACCCGGCTCCAGACCTCCTGCTCGCCCCCCCCGAGGCTCTCGATCGTCACGCGAAAGGACGCCGCCCCCGCCGCGGCACGGGCCGCGGGCAGGAGCTCCGGGGTGAAGCGCAGCTCGGCCGAAGGAGGCAGCTTCAGAGCGAAGCGGACGACGGCCGGGCCGAGCAGGGTGAGGCGGGGGACGCCCTTCTCGTCGCCCACGTCGAAGGGGCGCGGAGCGTCGCGTCCGAGCAGGTCCTCTAGCGACGCGTCGGAGGAGGGTCCCGTGACGAGCGTGTAGAAGGCCGCCGCCAACTGCCGCTTGTCGAGGCTCTTCGGGTCGGCGTCTACGGGCGAGGCCGTCGCCGCGAAGACGAACTGGAGCCGGTTGTCCCCCGGTTTTTGTGCGGCCGCCGGCAGGCCGATCCGGTAACGGTGGCGGACGTCGTTCAGCCGGAAGCGCTCGACGGGCGCGCCGTTGAGCCGGACCTCGACCGACTGCTCCTTCACTCCGCGGTACGGCGCCGCGTCGAGGATCGCCACGCGGGGGACCACCGCGGCCCACTGGAACGCCACCTCGGCCTCGCCCTTCGACCAGAGGAACGGCTCCTCGGACCCGCCGCCCTCGCGGTGAAAGCCGTCGGTGAGCCGCGGCTCGGCCGCCGGCGTCCCGAAGCGCAGCACGTCGTCCGCGGACCAGGTCTCGGCCACGGGCACGCGACTCGCGAGATCGTAGACGACCGCCTTCGGGCGGCCCGGGCAGCCCAGCAGGGCGAGCGCGACGCCCAGGGCCGCCGCGGCCGCGAGCCGACGGCTCACTTCACCTTCGTTCCCGACGCCACATCGGCGTCGAACGTGCAGAGCACCGCCTTCCCGTCGATGGAGCCGGCGAGGACCATGCCGTTCGACTCGACCCCCATCAGCTTCGCGGGCTTCAGGTTCACCACGAGGACGATCGTCTTCCCCACGAGTGCCCCGGGCTCGTACGACTCGGCGATCCCCGCGACCACCTGTCGCGACTCGCTGCCGAGATCCACCTGCAGCTTGACGAGCTTCTTCGAGCCGGCGATCTTCTCGGCGGCCGTGATCTTCGCCGCGCGGAGCTCCACCTTCGCGAACTCGGAGATGTCGATGCGCTCCCCGGCAGGAGCGGAGGCGGGGGCCGCGGCCGGGGCGGGCTCGGGCTTCGGGGAGGGAGGGGTGGTCTCGGACACGGGCGTCTCCTTCTCGTCGTTCGTCTTGTCCACGCGGGGGAAGAGAGGGGCGATGGAGCCGAGCGGGGCTCCGGGCTCCAGGCGACCCCACGCGAGGTCGTCCGGCCCGGGTTCCCGCACGCCGAGGCCCAGCATGCCGAAGATGCGCGCCGCCGCCCGCGGCATGACGGGCGAGGCGAGCACGGCGACGAGCCGGACCCCCTCGAGCAGGCGGTAGAGGAACGCCTCCAGCTCGCCGCGCCGACCCGGGTCCTTGGCCAGCGACCAGGGCTCCACCTGGACGATCGCCTGATTGAACTGCCCGATCCAGCTCCAGAGCTCGGTGAGCGCGCCGGAGAAGTCGATCTCCTCATAGCGACCGAGCACCTTCTCGGCCAGGCCGTCGGAGGGGGCGCAGACCGAGGTGGCGAACATCTCGGTGAAATCCACGGCCCGGGCCGGACCCACCCCCTTGGGCACCGGCGGCTGCCACCGCGGGGGCACCTTTCCGTCGCAGTAGCGGACGGCCATGGTGAGCGCGCGCGAGACGAGGTTGCCGAGGTCGTTCGCCAGGTCGGCGTTGTAGCGTCCCACGAAGGCCGAGTCGGTGAAGTCCCAGTCGGCGCCGTAGGGAGCCTCGCGCAACAGGAAGTAGCGCGCGGCGTCCGGGCCGAGGCGCTCGACGAGCGCGATCGGGTCGATCACGTTGCCGGTCGTCTTCGACAGCTTGCGCCCGTCCCGGGTGATGAAGCCCTGCGCGAACTCGCGGGTCGGCTCCGGCACGCCGGCCGCGTGCAGGACGGCCGGCCAGTAGAGGCAGTGGAAGCGGATGATGTCTTTGCCGATGAGGTGCAGCCGCTCGTCGCCCCCCGCCCAGTAGCGCCGGTATGGCTCCGCGTCGTCCGCGTATCCGAGGGCGGTGACGTAGTTGCTGAGCGCGTCCACCCAGACGTAGAGGACGTGGTCGGGCTGCTCGGGGACCGGGATCCCCCACTTCACCCGCGCGCGGCTGACGCTGAAGTCCTTGAGGCCCTGCTTGATGACCCCCAGGACCTCGTTCTTCCGCGACTCGGGGCGGATGAGCAGCCGGTCTGACTCGACCGCCTCGCGGAGCCAGCCCTCGTAAGCGGAGAGGCGGAAGAAGAAGTTCTCCTCCTCGGTCCACTCGCAGGGCCGCTCGTGGTCGGGGCAGACGTTGCCCGGCTGGCGCAGCTCCTCCTCGTCCTTGAAGCCCTCGCAGCGCGGGCAGTACCAGCCGCTGTACTTGCCGAGGTAGACGGCGTCGCGGCCGTCGGGGGTCTTCGCCGCGCGCAGGCGCCCCCAGAGCTTCAGGACACCCCGCCGGTGGACGTCCTCGGTCGTGCGGATGAAGCGGTCGTAGCGGATGTCGTACCGCTCCCAGAGCGCGCGGAAGGCGGCGGAGATCCGGTCGCAGTGCTCCTGCTCCGAGATGCCCTTCTCGCGGGCGATCCGCTCGATGTTCTGGCCGTGCTCGTCGGTGCCGGTCAGGAAGAAGACGTCGTGGCCGGCCAGGCGGCGCGCTCGCGTGAGCGTGTCGGCCGCGATCGTGGTGTACGCGTGCCCGACGTGGGGCACGTCGTTCACGTAGTAGATGGGCGTCGTGAGGAGGAGCGTGCGCTTCGGGATGGTCATGCCTGCTTTCCTGCCCGGTCGCGCCAGGCGGCGAGGGCGGCGCCGAGGACCTCCTTCACCGCGACACCCTTCTCGCCGGCCGCGCGCTGGCAGTCGTCGAACTCGGGCCAGGCGTTGTAGACGACCCCGCCCCGGCGGCCGATCTTGACACGGATCGGCCCGTAGGCGGTCTCGACGGTCGCCGTCTCGCGCTCGAGGACGGTGCGGTCCCACACCTGCCGGCGCACGCCGAGCGTCGTCGTCTCGCGGAAGAGCAGGTCCTCGAGGGCCTCACGCCTCGACGGGTCGGCGATCGCGGTGACGAGGACGCCGGGGCGGCCCTTCTTCATCTGCACTGGGGTGAAGAACGCATCGAGGGCGCCGGCAGCCAGCAGGCGGTCGAGGAGGGGGCCGAGGAGCTGCGGCACCGCGTCGTCCAGCTCGGTCTCCAGCACGAGGACCCGCTCCCCGGCGGAGACGCTCGCCTCCTCGCCCACGATCAGGCGCAGGACGTTCGGCCGGCCCTTCGTCTCGCGGCCCCCGGCGCCGTGGCCGGTCCTCTCGATCCGCATCGCGGGCAGCGGCCCGTACTCGGTCGCGTGCGCGGTCACGAGGAGGGCGCCGGTGGGCGTCAGCAGCTCGCCCTCTCCTTCCCCGTAGACCGGCACCCCGGCCACGAGCTTCGCCGTGGCCGGGGGCGGGACCGGGAACGTCCCGTGCGACATGGTCACCGTCCCCGTGCCGACGTTCAGGGGCGAGGCGGCGAAGCGCGCGGCCCCGAGCCATCGGAGCGCCACGACGCCGCCCACGATGTCCACGATCGAGTCGACGGCGCCCACCTCGTGGAAGTGCACCTTCTCGATCGAGGTGCCGTGGACTGCGGCCTCGGCCTCGGCGAGGCGGCGAAACAGAGCGCCCGATCGCTCCTTCACCTCGGCTTCGAGACCCGACGCCTCGAGCAGTCCCAGGATGTGGCGGAGGTGGCGGTGCCCGGGCGCGGACCCGTCGGCGATCACGTCCACCTTCGTGGCGGCGAGGCCGCTCCGCGTGACGCCCCGCGCCTCCAGCCGGTAGCCGGGGAGGGGCAGCTTCGCCAGCTCGTCCCGCAGCCGCTCGATCGGCAGGCCCAGATCCACGACCGCCC
>JBGPQQ010000384.1:0-4164 GCA_041489115.1 Vicinamibacteria bacterium
CGGCGAGCGGCACGAGCGTGATGGTGTCGACCTCGGTCTTCGTGGCCACGTGGCGTCCGTCCGGCGCGACCGCCCAGGATCGACTGAACGCGCCGGCCGCCCAAGGTTGAAAAGCGCCGGCTTCGAGCCTACGCGGCTTCGACCCGCTTTCGTCGATCAGCCATAGGCTGTAAGGCTCTTCCGGCCGCTCGCGGGCCCGCACGACCATGCCCCCCCGAAGGGACGGTACCCAGGCAGCGCGTTCGGCACGGAGTGCGCCAAGATCGATCTTCTGCGGCAACCCCGCGCCGATCGGCACCACGCTGAGCCCGCCGGTGTCGGTGACGATGAGGGTCGATCTCCCGTCGGGGGAGAGGTCCACGCCCGATCCCGCGGCCACCCGGATGGGATCGCCCCCGTCGCGGCGCAGGTAGGCGGAGGACCCCGGCCCCGCGCCCTCGCTCGTGCTGTTCAGCAGGAGCAACCGTCCGTCGCCCGAGAGTGCCCCGATCGACGAGTCGTCGTAGACGGTCACATCCCGTTCCACCTGGCTGCCGGGCAGCAGCGCCATGGCGCCCCATCGATCCAGGGAGCGGTGTAACAACGCGCGGCCGTCGGGAGCCGTGTCGACCAGGCCCAGGACTCCCGTCGAGCGGTAGACGAGGCGCCGCCGCCCCTCGAGGTCCACCGCGTGCACGTCCCGAGTGCCCGGGGTCGCGCCCTCCGTGAACCAGACATCCCGGCCTGACGGCGCCCAGGCCAGGCCGAAGAGGTTGGCCCCGAAGTCCGCGAGAGCTCTCGCGACCCTGCGTTCGCGGTCGATGAGCATCAGTTTCCTGACGCCGGTGTCTCCGTACACGACGTGGCGGCCGTCCCAGGAGACGCGTATCGGGTGGGCGTACACGCTCGTGCGATGGAGGACCGTCCCGGGAGGCAGCTCGATCGTGATCTCACCGTTCGGGTGCACACGGGAGACACAGAGATCCCGTCCGTCGGGCGTCCAGGCGGCCGCCATCACGTTCTCGAGCAGCTCCCGAGGGGTGCCGCCAGCGAGGGGTACAACGGCGAGTGTGCCCCACTGGAAGTAGCCCTGTCGGCGTGACGGGTCGAGCAGAATGGCCATCTGGCCCTGCGCCGAGATCGAGAGCACCTTCGCGTGGACGAGGCCGAGGGGCCTCGACTCGGGGCTATCGGTGCGGGTCTGGAAGAGCTCGACCGGTCGGCCGTCCCATCCGGCACCGTAGATGATCGTCCGGCCGTCCGGGGCGAAGCGCGCCTGATCGACCCAGCCCCGCCGGAAGGTCAGCTGCTTGAACGTGGGTGCGGGCTTCTCGAAGGCGAGACGGCCGCCGAGGAAGCCGAGGCCCAGGACTGCGGCGGTCACGAGAAGCGCCGCGCCCGCCCGCAGCAAGCGCCTCGTCGGCGTCGCGGGCACCACGGGTGCGGCCGACTCGCTCGACGACCCGCTCGAGAGCACGTCCAGCGCGAACGCGACGTCGCGCGCCGACTGGAACCGGTCGTCCGGGTCCTTCTCGAGACACCGCCTCACGAGCTTGTCGAGAGCCGGTGGCACCGGCCTGCCGGGCATCGTCATCGGCGGCGGGTCGTGCTCGAGGATGGCCGACAGCGTGTCCGCCTTCGTCGCCCCCTTGAAAGCGCGCTGCCCCGACAGCATCTCGTACAGCACCGCCCCGAGCGCGAACACGTCCGAGCGTGGCGTCGCCGGAAGGCCGCGGAGCTGCTCCGGGGACACGTAGCCGGGTGTTCCCACCCAGATCCCCTCGTCGGTGGCGAGAGGCGTCGCCTCGGTCGCACCTCCCGCAGCCTGCGGCTCCGTCAGCTTGGCGAGACCGAAGTCCAGCAGCTTGACGCCCTCGTGGCCGAGAAAGACGTTTTCCGGCTTGAGGTCCCGGTGCAGGATCCCGTGCGCGTGCGCCGCGGCCAGACCGTGCGCGGCCTGGATCGCCAGCTCGATCGCCTTGCGCGTCGGGAGCGGACCCCGCGAGAGCCGTTCCCGCAGCGTCTCACCCTCCAGGAGCTCGAAGACCAGGTAGGCATGCCCCTCGTGCGCACCCACGTCGAAGACGGAGAGGATGTGCGGGTGTTGCAGCGCGGCGACGGCCCGCGCCTCCTGCTCGAACCGCTGAAGCCGCTCGGGGCTCGGCGGGCCCTCGCCGGCGATCACCTTGATCGCGACGTCACGCCCCAGGCGAGGATCCCGGGCGCGGTAGACCTCCCCCATCCCTCCGACGCCGAGGGACGAGACGATCTCGTACGGCCCCAGGCGAGTCCCCGCTGCGAGACGCATTGTGTGGACGCGGGGAGGATTGTGCGTCCCTTCCCGGCGGCGTGTCCAGCCGGCGCGCCTCGGCTGGGGCGGATCGCAGCGGATCGCAGGAAGAAGCCTCTGGACGCCCGAGCCACCTCCTTGAAATCTCGAAGGACATGTTCGAGAATTCAATGTTATGACGCTCCCCCGCCCGCGGCACGAAACGCAACTCCGGGCGCTCCTCCGGACCTCGCCGGTCGTGGCCATTCTCGGGGCCCGACAGGTGGGCAAGACGACCCTGGCCCGGCGGATCGCACGCTCGTGGCCCGGCGGTGCGACCTTCTTCGACCTGGAGGATCCGTCCGATCTGGCTCGGCTCGAGGACCCGATGCTGGCTCTCTCGCCCCGCCGGGGGCTGGTCGTGCTCGACGAGGTCCAGCGGCGGCCGGATCTTTTCCCGGCGCTCCGAGTGCTGGCGGACCGGCCACGGCGGCCGGCCCGCTTCCTCGTGCTCGGCAGCGCGTCCCCCGAGATGCTGCGGCAGTCCTCGGAGTCGCTGGCCGGGCGCATCGCCTTCCACGAGCTCTCCGGTTTCTCGCTGGAAGAGGTCGGCGTGACCCGTCTCGAGCGGCTCTGGCTCCGGGGCGGCTTTCCGCTCTCGTACCTGGCACGCTCTGAGGATCGGAGCCGCTCGTGGCGCCGCGACTTCGTTCGCACGTTCCTCGAGCGGGACCTCCCTCAGCTCGGGGTGCAGGTCCCGGCGGCGACCCTCGCGCGCTTCTGGGCGATGCTCGCCCACTACCACGGGCAGGTGTGGAGCTCGAGCGAGTTCGCCCGCTCCTTCGGGGTCTCGGACGTGACGGTGCGGAGGTACCTCGACCTTCTAACTGCCACCTTCGTCGTGCGGCAGCTACGACCCTGGTCCGAGAACGTCGGGAAGCGCCAGGTGAGGTCGCCCAAGGTGTACCTGACCGACAGTGGCCTGCTCCACAGCCTCCTCGGCATCCAGTCGATGACGGACCTGGAGCGGCACCCCAAGGTCGGCGCATCCTGGGAGGGCTTCGCCATCGGTTCCGCGGTCCAGCGGCTCCGGGCCCGGTGGGACGAGTGCTACTTCTGGGCGACCCACGCCGGCGCCGAGATCGACCTTCTCGTCGTCCGGGGAAGGACCCGGCTGGGGTTCGAGATCAAGCGAACGACAGCCCCGAGCGTCACCCGCTCGATGCGCGTGGCGCTCGGGGACCTGAAGCTGAAGCGCCTCGACGTGATCCATGCCGGCGCCCACACGTTCCCCCTCGCCCCGCGCATCCGCGCGGTCGCCCTGGGGCGCCTGCTCGAGGACGTCGACCCGCTCGTCTGACGGGCCGCCGCCGTGGGGGCCTACTTCCCCATCGCGCGGAGGTTCTTCAGGCAGCGGTCGACCGCGGGCAGCGCCGGCTCGTGCTCGTACTCCACGATGTACCACTTGGTCCCGCCGGCCTCGCAGGCGGCGAACACGTCCTTCCACGCGATGTCGCCGTCGCCGACGAAGGCCTCGGGCTTCGTCTTCGAGTACTCCTTGACGTGGATGGTGGTCGCGCGGCCGGGGTACTTCTTCAGCACCGCGAGCGGGTCACTGCCCCCCTCGATGCAGTTGCCGACGTCGACCTGCATCACGACCGCCTTCTTCGTTCCCCCGAAGAAGAGATCCCAGGGCGTCGTCCCGTCGATCGGGGTGAACTCGAAGTTGTGGTTGTGGTAGCCGACGCGCATCCCGTGCGCCGCGACCTTGTCGGCGAGGGCGTCGAACTGCGCGGCGAGCTTCTTCCAGTCCGCGACCGTCTTCCGGCGTTCCTCGGGGAGCCAGGGGACGATCAGGAACTTGTTCCCGATGGTCTTGTTGTACTCGATGGTCTTGGCGAGGGCGTCGCCCTCGA
>JBGPQQ010000385.1:0-4158 GCA_041489115.1 Vicinamibacteria bacterium
CCTCCCGTCCCGGTCGCGCCGGCGGGCGGCGTCGCGACGGCGGTGGGTGCCGCCGCCTCGTCCTCCCGGGCGGACCCGAACGCGAAGAGGTTGCGGCGGCCGCCCTCGCTCGCCGCGCGCGGTGCGTCGACGCGTGCGAGGTCGATCCGGGGCACCGCCGGCAGGGGCGGCTCGGCGCGGGGCCGGCCGAGGACGGCGGGAGCGGCGTCCCAGTGGCGCAACGCCCACACGGAAAGCACGACGGCGACCACGGCCAGGAGGCCCACCAGCCCCTTCTGCCGCCGCTTCAGCTTCCTCACGCCGCCCTCACCCTCGCGAGCGTAGCACGACTCGTCGTACGCTATACGGGCTCCAGGGCGGGGGCATTCCATGAAGCTCATTCGAGTCGACGGCTACGGCGGGCCCGAGGTGCTGCGTCTCGTCGACGGGCCCGACCCGTCGCCGGGTCCCGGGCAGATCGCCGTGCGCGTGGGTGCGGCGGGCCTCAACTTCATCGACGTCTACCACCGCACCGGCCTCTACCCGAACCCGCTCCCGTTCGTCCCGGGCCTGGAGGGCGCGGGCGTCGTGGCGGGGCTCGGGCCGGGCGTCACCGCGTTCCGGGAGGGGGATCGCGTCGCCTGGGCGGGCATCCTCGGCTCGTATGCCGAGCGCGTGCTCCTTCCGGCGGACCGCGCGGTCGTCGTCCCGCCGGGCATCGGCACCGAGACGGCCGCCGCCCTGATGCTGCAGGGCCTGACCGCCCACTACCTCTGCACGAGCACCTTCCCGCTCGCCCCGGGGCACACCTGCCTCGTCCACGCGGCGGCGGGCGGCGTGGGGCTGCTCCTCGTCCAGATGGCGAAGCGGCGCGGGGCGCGCGTCATCGGGACGGTCGGGACCGAGGCGAAGGCGGCGCTCGCCCGCGAGGCGGGCGCCGACGAGGTGATCCTGTACACGCAGGAGGACTTCCTCCCGGCGGTTAAACGGCTCACCGGCGGACGGGGGGTGGACGTCGTCTACGACTCGGTGGGGAAGACCACGGCCGAGAAGAGCCTCGACTGCCTGGTGCCCCGCGGCATGATGGTCTTCTACGGCAACGCGAGCGGCCCCGTGCCGCCGATCGACCCGCTCGTGCTCTCGCGCAAGGGCTCGCTCTTCCTGACCCGCCCGAACCTCGTGCACTACATCGCCGACCGGGCGAGCCTCGAGGCGCGCGCGGCGGACGTGCTCGGGGACACGGCGGCGGGACGGCTCCGGGTGCGGATCGACCGGACGTACCCGCTCGCGGAGGCCGCCGAAGCCCACCGCGCTCTCGAGGGGCGGCAGACGGCGGGCAAGGTCCTGCTGATCCCATGAGGGCCGCGGTCACCGAGACGTTCGGCGGCGTCGACCGGGTCGTCGTTCGCGAAGTGCCGAAGCCCGTCCCGGGGCCAGGCGAGGTCCTCGTCCGGGTGCGGGCGGCGTCGATGAACCCCCTCGACTGCAAGCTGCGCGAAGGGAGGTTCCGGCTCATCTTCCGCGTGAAGGCGCCGTTCGTCCTCGGGTTCGACCTGGCGGGCGAGGTCGAGGCGGTGGGGCCCGGCGTCACGCGGCTTCGCGCCGGCGACGCCGTCTTCGGCGAGATGCCGGGCCCCGGATCGCACGCGGAATACGCGGTCGTCGGGGAGGAGCACCTGCTGCCCCGGCCGGCCCGGCTGTCGTTCGAGGAAGCGGCGGCTCTCCCCGCCGCCGGGATGTCGGCGCTCCAGGTCCTGCGGGACGAGGCCCGGGTCCGCGCGGGCCAGCGTGTCGCGATCAACGGCGCGGGCGGCGGGATCGGGACCTTCGCTCTCCAGATCGCGAAGGCGTGGGGCGCCCGCGTGACCGCCGTGGCCAGCGCCCGCAACCAGGAGCTGCTGCGGGAGCTCGGGGCCGACGAGTGCCTCGACTACTCCCGGGAGGACTTCGCCCGGCGCGAGGCCGCCTTCGACGTGATCCTGGACGTCGTCCCCAACCGCTCGTTTCCGGAGTGCCGCCGGGCCCTGGCCGCGGGGGGGACATATCTCCGCATGCAGTCCGGCCACGCGCGCGGCAAGATCGTGGTGCGGCCGTGATCGCGCGCGAGGTGTACCCGGGCGGCCGGGCCTTCGAGGTGGTGGTCGGCGACCTGCTGTCAGAGCCGGTGGACGCGATCGTGAACGCCGCGAACGGCCACCTGGCCCACGGCGGCGGGGTCGCGGCCGCCATCGCCCGTGCCGCCGGGCCCGCGCTCGAGGAAGAGGGCGACCGCCTCGTCGCGGAGTGCGGGCCGATCGACGTGGGCGAGGCGGTGGTGACGACCGCGGGACGGCTTCCGTTCAAGGGCGTCATCCACGCGGTCGGGCCGCACCTGGGCGTGGGACAGGAGGAGGACCGCCTCGTCCAAGCCCTCGGGGCCGCGTTGCGCCGTGCGCACGAGCGAGGCTGGGCCTCGGTCTCGTTCCCCGCGGTGAGCAGCGGCATCTTCGCGGTGCCGCTCGAGGTCTGCGCGCGCGCCTACGTGCGCGCCGTGCGGGGCTTCTTCGCCGCGCACCCGGACACGACCCTGCGCACGGTCCGGCTGTGCCTCTTCCGGGGCCCGCTCGTCGAGCTCGTGAAGGCCGAGCTGCATGGCTCACTCCTCCAGGGGTCACCGAGATGACGACGAGCAGTCCACCAGGATCCGGCCGAGCGCGCGCCGCTCCGTGAGGAGCGGGGCCGTCTCGATCACCTGGTCGAGGGGGACCTCGCGGGAAAGGATCTCGCCGAGATGCGGGGGCTTCAGGTCGGCGCCGAGGCGGTTCCAGACCTCATGGCGCAGCGGCATCGGGCAGTTGCCGGAGCTGATGCCGAGGAGGCTCACCCCGCGCAGGATCAGCGGGAACACGGTGGTCTCGAGCTGCGAGCTCGCCGCCATGCCGATGCACGCGATCTGCCCCCAGAGGCCCACGTGCCGGGTGAGGCCGGCGAGCAGCTCGCCGCCCACGTTGTCGATCGCCCCGCCGAAGCGGGCGGCCTCGAGTGGCCGCGAGCCGAGCCGCAGCTCGTCCGGCGTCTTCGCCTCGGCCGCCCCCAGGGTGCGCAGGTAGTCGTGGTGCTCCGGCCGGCCGGAGACGGCGGTGACCGCGTAGCCGCGCGAGGCGAGGATCGAGACCGCCACCGAGCCCACGCCGCCCGTCGCGCCGGTGACGACGACCGGGCCCATGTCGGGGCGCTGGCCGTTCGTCTCCATCCGGTGGATGGCCAGCGCCGCCGTGAAGCCGGCCGTGCCGAGGACCATCGACTCGCGCAGCGTGAGACCCGCGGGCAGCGGAACGATCCAGTCTCCCGGCACGCGCAGGACCTCGGCGAAGCCGCCGTCGTGGTTCTCGCCGAGGCCCATGCCGTTGACGAGAACCTCGTCGCCGGGGCGGAAACGCGCGTCCCCCGATGACTCGACGATCCCGGCCGCGTCGATCCCGGCGTTCAACGGGAAGCGCTTGAGGACCTTCCCGCGACCGGTGACCGCGAGCGCGTCCTTGAAGTTGATCCCCGACCAGCGGACGCGGACGACGACGTCGCCCGGCGAGAGCTCGCCCGGCTCCATCGTGACGAGGCGGGGGACCACCCGGCCCTCCTCTTCGAACACACGGCAGGCTCGGAAAGCCACCGTCGGAGTATAGGCCCCGCCTGGGAGAAGACGCTCGGCTTCACCAGAGTACCGTGTCTGCGCCCCGCGGCGCGCGACCGGACGTGCGTTGACCGCGGAGCCCTAGCGCGGGATAGTTCCCGCCGCCTGCGAAAGGAAGAAGCATGACGCCGACCAGCGATCTCGAGGCCCTCTTCCCGACGAAGGAGGCGATCCCCGCCGACTTCCGGCCCGTGCCGGACGAAACCGGCCTCACCCTGCTCATCGACGGGCGGAGCCGCCGCTGGGACGGGCCGAGCGGGCCGATTCGTTCTGCCGTCTGCGTGCGCGAGGCGGACGGCCGGCTGAGCCCGCTGGAGCTCGGGCCCGGGGCGCTCGCGAGTGCTTCGGAGGGGCGCGAGGCCGTCGAGGCGGCGGCGCGCGCCTGGGCGGGAGGACGCGGCGAGTGGCCGCGCGCCTCGACCGGGGAGCGGATCGCCTGCATGCTCGACTTTGTGCGGCGGGCCCGACCCCTGCGCGAGCCCGTTGCGCGCGCCCTCCTGTGGGAGGTC
>JBGPQQ010000386.1:0-4157 GCA_041489115.1 Vicinamibacteria bacterium
GACGTGCGGCCGATCCTGCCGGTCCTCGCGGCACACGGCCGGGACGACCTCGTCGTCCGGATGGTCGAGACGCTCCGGCAGAAGGGGCTCGCGGCTTCCGCGGACCTGGAGTCGCTCGGCGCCGCGTACGCGAGGCAGGGCCAGCTCGCGCTGGCGCGCGAGGCGCTGGAGGCGGCGACCGCGTCGCGGCCGGACGACGCGGCCCTCCTTCTCGCTCTTGCGCGCGTCGCGTACGACCAGAAGGACCTGGAGGGCGCGCTCGGCTACCTCGGCCATGCGCGGGCGGTGACCCCGCAGGACCCGCGCGTCCACTTCTTCTTCGGCATGGTCTGCGTGGAGCTGGACCTCGGCGGCGAGGCGTACATGGCGCTCGCCGAGGCGGTCCGCCTCGATCCCGACAACCCCGAGGCGAACTACGCGTTCGGCTCGGTGGCCGTGCACCGCAAGGACCCGACGGAGGCTATCCCCTACTTCAGGCGCTACGCCGAGCTGAAGCCGGACGACTACCGCGGGCCCTACGCGGTCGGCGTCGCTCTCTTTCTCGCCAAGAACTACGAGGCTGCCCGCACGCAGCTGCTGCCGTTCGCCGAGCGCAAGGAGACCGCGGCCGGGGCGAACTACTTCCTCGCGCGGATCGCCCGCGCGGAGAACGAGGACGAGCAGGCGCTGCGCCTCGCCCAGCGCGCGGTCGATGCGGACCCGCGCAGCACCGACGGGTACTCCGAGCTGGGGCTCCTCTACATGCGCCTCGGCCAGCCGGAGCACGCCCAGGAGGCGCTCGCGCGCTGCCTCGAGATCGACCCGCGGCACTACCTCGGCAACCTGCACCTGCTGATGCTGTACTCGCGGACGAAGGACCCGCGGCAGGCCGCGCAGCAGGAGCGGTTCGACGAGCTGAAGAAGCGGCGCGCGGAGCAGGCGGCCGACCTCCTCCGGCCGGTGGACATCCGGCCCTACTGAGCGAGGCCGAGCCGCTGGCGCCGGTACTGCCGCGGTCCCGGGCCGGCCTGGCCCTTTTCCCCATAGAATGGGCTCCCATGAGCGCGACCATGGCAGCAACGGTTCCCCCTCCGTCGTCCTCGCCCGCGGCCCAGCCGGTCCTCCGCGTCCCGTCGATCGACGCCTTCCGCGGCCTCGTGATGTTCCTCATGCTCGCCGAGGTGATGCGCCTGTGGACCCTCCACGACGCCTTCCCGTCGAGCACCTTCTGGGCGATCGTCGCCTTCAACACCGCCCACGTGCCGTGGCAGGGGTGCTCGCTCCACGACCTGATCCAGCCGGCGTTCTCGTTCCTGGCCGGGGCGTCGCTGCCCTTCTCGATCGCGAGCCGGCAGGCCAAGGGGGAGTCCTTCCGCAAGATGCTGGGCCACACCGTCCGGCGCAGCCTGATCCTCATCCTGCTCGGGATCTTCCTGCGCTCGATGGGCAGCCCCCGGACGTACTGGACGTTCGAGGACACGCTCACCCAGATCGGCCTCGGCTACACCCTCCTCTTCCTCCTCGCCTTCGCCTCCCGTCGCGTCCAGGTCGGTGTCTTCGTCGCCATCCTCGTCTGCTTCTGGGCCGCGTTCGCCCTCTACCCGGCGCCGCCGGCGACCTTCGACTACGCGGCCGTGGGCGTGCCGGCCGACTTTCCGTACCTCTACACGGGGTTCCTCGCCCACTTCAACAAGAACTCGAACCTGTCGTGGGCGTTCGACACGTGGTTCCTGAACCTCTTCCCGCGCGAGTCGCCGTTCCTCTTCAACGAGGGCGGGTGGTCGACGCTCAGCTTCATCCCGACCCTCGCCACGATGATGCTCGGCACGTGGTCGGGCGCGTGGCTCAAGAGCTCGCGGACGACGGGGCAGAAGCTGAAGGGCCTCGTCGTCTCGGGCGTCGCCCTGACCCTCGCCGGCCTCGTCCTCCAGTGGCTGCACGTCTGCCCGATCGTGAAGCGCATCTGGACGTCCTCCTACACGCTCTACAGCGGCGGCCTCATCCTGCTCATCCTCGCCGGGTTCTACGCGACGATGGAGCTAAGGGGCTGGAAGCGGTGGGCGTTCCCGCTGATGGTGATCGGCGCCAACTCCATCGCGATCTACGTGATGGCCTGGACGATGGAGCACTTCGTGTCGGAGAGCCTCCAGATCCACGTCGGAAGCGCGCCGTTCCTCCTCCTCGGGCCGCCCTTCGAGCCGGTGCTGCGGGGCATCGGCGTCCTGCTCGTGTTCTGGTGGATCCTCTACTGGATGTACCGGAAGAAGATCTTCATCAAGATCTAATCCGCCGCTACGGCGGTCCCGGGGCGGCCCGGCCCGTCTCGCGGTCCTTCTCCTTCTTGATCTCCTGGAAGCTCTGGAGCGCGCGGTCGGCCTTCTCCTTGTCGCCGGCCCGGCGGTAGAGGCGCGATAGCGCGTACTGCGGCTCCGGGTAGGCGGGGTCGAGCCGGGCCGCCTCCTCGAGCTCCGCCACCGCCTCCGTGGGGCGGCCCTTCTTCTCGAGCGTGATGCCGAGCTGGTAGCGGGCCTGCGGGAAGCGGGGGTCGGAGGCGAGCGACTCGCGGAAGCGGGTCTCCGCCTCGTCGAGCCGGTCGAGGCGGGTCAGGAGGAGACCGAGGTTGAGGGCCGGCCAGGGCGACTTCGCCTGCTGCTCGCCGTTCAGCCGGATCGCCTCCTCCCAGCTCCGCTGCGCCTCGTCGAAGCGCCCGAGCGCCTCGTAGCACAGGCCGAGGTTGTCGTGGGCCTTCATGTAGCGGGAGTCGAGCTGGATGGCGTAGAGGAGGCCCCTCACCGCCGTCGCGTACTGCCCGTCGTCGTAGTCCAGCCGCGCCGTCCAGTAGGGATACAGCGGGTTCGTGGGAGCGGCCAGGGCCAGCTTCGCGAGCTCGGGGCGGGCCCAGTCGCGGTGGCCGAGGGCGACGTAAGCCATGACGAGCGTGAAGCGGCTCCGCTCGTCGAGGGGAGCGATCGCCTCCGCCTTCTTGAGGGCGATCGCCGCGTTCAGGGGCCGGCCCCTCAGGAAGAAGACGCCGCCGAGAACGCGCAGCACCTCCGCCGATTGCGGGTGCGCCTCGGCGGCCTCCAGGAGGAGCGCCTCCGCCCGCTCGTAGTCGCGCGTGCGCAGCGCCTCCGTGATGCGGGCGCTCCGCTCGTCCACGATCCCGGCCGTCGGCAGCTCCCCGTCGATCGTGTCGAGCTGCTTGTGGTCCCGGGGCAGCGCGGTCTCCTTGGCGGGGGCGGGCCCGACCCGGGGGGCCCCGACCTGGGCGGCCGCGGCCGCGGTCGCGGCCAGGAGGACGGCGATCGGGCGAAGATGCATGTCTTCAGGGCGCTCCCGCCTCGAGGGCCGAGAGCCGCGCGAGGAGCGCGCGCGCCCCCGCGCTCTCGGGGACGATCGTGAGCTCCCGCTCGATCTCCCGCCGGGCCTCGGCCCACCGCTTGTCGTCCATGTGGACCTGGGCCATGGCCAGGTGGACCTCGGGCAGCGTGGGATCCGCCTGCGCGGCGCGCTCGAAGGCCTGGAGCGCGAGGTCGGGCCGCCCCTGCACGCGGTAGTTGTGTCCCAGTGCCTGCTGCAACCGGGCCGACCCGGCGTCGAGGGTCTGCAGCTCCTTCAGGCACCACTCGGACAGACGCAGGTAGGCGTTCCCGAGCTGGTAGGCGTACTCGGGCTCCTCCGGCTTCATCTCCCGCAGCGCGCGGTACTGCTCGACCGCCCCGGCCCAGTCGCCTGCGCGCTCGCAGGCCTTGGCGAGCTGCAGTCGCGCCAGCGGCTCCCGCGGGGCGAGCTTCACCGCCCGCTCGAGCTGGGCCCTGGCCTCGCTCACGCGGCCGAGGGCGAGGAGGCTCGCCCCGAGCAGGATCCGCGGCGCGGGGTAGCGGGGGTCGAGGCGGATGGCTTCGCGGAACTCCGCCACCGCCTTCTCGTGCTGCCCGCGCTCCTGGAGGACGATGCCCAGGTTGTTGTGGACGTAGGCGGTCGCGCCGCCCTTCGCGAGCACGGCCCGGAAGGCCTTCTCCGCCTCGTCCAGCTTCCCGGCTTTGAGGGCCCGCACGCCCTCCTCGAACGGACCCTGCAGCGCGGCGGGCAGGTCCTGGGCACGCACGGCCGCGCCGAGGGCGAGGACGATCGCCGTCACGAGGAGGGTCCGGCCGGCACGCATCTCGAACGCAGTA
>JBGPQQ010000387.1:0-4103 GCA_041489115.1 Vicinamibacteria bacterium
CATCGCGTGGATCTGGATGAACCGGCCGGAGGCGGACTGGGGTGGCGAGGAGGCCGCCTGACGAACGGGTGGTGCGGAGGGACGCCGGTGGTGAACGAAAGCAGCCGGGTCACGTCGGAGCTGCTGTGGCGGGGCACGGGGGTCGCCCGACGTGGTCGCGATGGCTGCTCCCGCCGGCTTCGGCCTCCTGTTCGGAGCGGTCGCGGTCGTTTTCTGGCGGGTGAGCTGCAGAGCGACCCGGTGGCCGGCGGTCTGGTTCGTGCTGCTCGGGGGCGTGGTGTCTCTGTTGGGCCACGGCGTCGGGTTCAGGCGGGGCCTCCTCCGTGTGCCGCTGCTCTCCGAGGCGAGCCCCGCATCCGGCCCCGCAAGCGGATGAAGCCGGCGGCGCTGATCGTGGCCCTGCTCTCATCGGCGGCGGGTGCCGGCGGAGAGCGTTCGGCGGCGGCCGAGGCACCCTCCGGCTTCGCCGGCCGGTGGGTTGCGAAGCGCCTGTCGGTCGGTGCCCGCGTCACCTGCTTCCGTCTGGAGGACACGCGCCGGGCGAGCGAGAACGGGTACGACAACACGAACCTCGAGGGCAACTTCCTCGGGAGCCTGTGGGGCCTGGACGCGCGGCAGCACTACTTCCCGAATCCCTTCGTGGAGTATCGCGTCGCATCGTCGTTCGGTGTCGGTCTCGCCTACGACCAGGCACGAGCCAGGACGCTCGACTGGGCCGACGACGACGAGCGGGTCGTCACGGCTGGAGACGGCGACGTCGAGGTCCGCGGGCTGCAGGCGTACGTCTTCGGCCGCTATCGCAACCGAACGCGTTTCACGCCCTACGCCAGCCTGGGCATGGCCTGGTACTGGTCCCGCTTCTTCGAGTCGCCCGGGTGGTCCGCCCCCGGACGGCGCTTCGTGGTGGAGGACACGAACGGCTGGTTCGTCGCCGTGGGCTGCGGCTTCGCCCTGAGCCGGCACGTGGGTGTCGATGCGATGTACCGGCATTCCCAGGTGGCCGACGTGGCCGCGCGCGCGTATCTGCACGGCAACCACTACCGCGCTGGTGCGTTCCCCATGCGCAACGACGGGCTCGGTGTCGGTGTCGTCTACAGCTTCTAGCTCGCAACACCGACGTGGCCGGCCAACGGAGGGATGAGGCTGAGGCCGGCCCGCAGAGAACGAGGCTACACACATGGGTGGTCGCACGGCCTCCGGGGTTCGCGGGTGCGGGTCGAGACCACGGGCGCCTGTCCCGCTCGTCGGCGTGATTGCCGACGCCGACGCGGACGGCCTGGTGGTCCAGACGGGCCCCAAGAAGGCCGCCATTCGCGTGTCGCGCGACGACGTGCTCGGTCTCGAGGTCAGTCGCGGCTCACGGCGGCGGACGATCCGCGGTCTCGTCGGGGGTGCGCTGGCGTGGGGGAGCCCCTCTTCGTGGGCGGCCTGATTGCACCCGGCGTCGTCGTGCGTCGGAAGGGCGCGTAGTCGCGCGTGCCCGAAAGGAGGTGTCGTGAGCCACGCCGGAAGGTCCGCCCGCGTCGTCGCCCTCGGCCTGCTCGTGTCCGCCCCAGCGGGCGGTGGCGTGACGAGCGCGGGGGCCGAGAGCCAGTCCGTGGAGAAGATGGTGCTGGCAGTCAGCGCCGAGATGACGCGCGCCGGGGAGGCGGCCGACGCCGATCGGCTCTTCAGCTACATGCTGGAGACGGACAAAGGCTCCGTCATCCAGAACGGCGTGTTCCTGGCCACGCGGGAAGAGGCGCTCGAGCGGGTCAGGAGCAACCTCCGCGGCATCGACAAGATCCAGTACCACTGGAAGCGCCAGCACGTCACCGTGCTCGCCCCGGAAGTCGCGTTGCTGACCGCAGAGGGCGAGTCAGTGGCCACCACGAGCACGGGGGAGACGTTCACGACACCCTTCGCACAGACGGTCGTGTTCGTGCGGCGGGCGGGCAGCTGGAAGGCGGTCCATGCGCACCAGTCGTCGCCTCGAGCACGGTGAGCAGCGGGGGGCGGCGCCGGGGCGAGGGGCCGATCAGGCGCGGGCGGCGATGGCGCGGGACGCCGCCGGCCGGCGTGGCCGCGCCGACGCGATCCGGGCCAGGAAGCGGTGGAGCGCGCGCGAGCGCGTGAGCTCCGGGTGGAAGGTGGCGGCGACGACGCGGCCCTGCCGGACGAGCACCGGCTCCCCGGCGTAGCGCGCCAGCACCTCGACCTCGGGGAAGAGGGCGAGGAAGCGCGGGGCGCGGATGAAGACCGCGTCCATCTCCCCCCCGAGCTCCGCCGTTGCCTCCACACGGGCCTCGAACGAGTCCACCTGCCGTCCCCAGGCGTTGCGCTCGATCACCGCGTTGAGGAGACCCAGGCTCGGCTGGCGGGGGCGCACGTCGCGCGAGAGCAGGATGGCCCCCGCGCAGGTGCCGGCCACGACGGCCCCCGAAGCGTGGAGGCGGCGCAGGGCGTCGAACCAGGGCTCGTCGCGCATGAGGTTGAGGAGGGTCGTGCTCTCGCCGCCCGGGATCACGATGCCGGCGAGGCCCTCGAGCTCGCCGACCCGCCGCACCTCACGGACGGGCACGCCGAGGTCGCGAAAGACGGCGGCGTGGGCGGCGAAGTCGCCCTGGAGGGCGAGAACGCCGAACGGGGGGAGCATCACCAACCCCGCGTCGCGAGCCGCTCGCCCTCGGGGATCTGCGGGATCTCGAGGCCGTGCATGGCCTCGCCGAGCCCTCGCGAGACCTCGGCCACGACCTTCGGGTCCTGCCAATGAGTGGTGGCGCGCACGATGGCCTTCGCCCGCTTCGCGGGGTCGGACGACTTGAAGATGCCGGAGCCGACGAAGACCGACTCCGCCCCGAGCGCCATCATGAGCGCGGCGTCGGCCGGGGTGGCGATCCCGCCGGCGGCGAAGTTGGGGACGGGGAGCCTTCCCGTCTCGCCGACTAGCGTGACGAGCTCGTAGGGCGCGCCGAGGCTCTTCGCCTCCGCCATCCGCTCCTCGGGCCGGAGGACGGTCAGGCGGCGGATGCCGGACGCCACCGTGCGCATGTGGCGCACGGCCTCGACGATGTTCCCGCTGCCTGCCTCGCCCTTCGTCCGCAGGAGCGCAGCGCCCTCGCCGATGCGGCGGAGCGCCTCGCCGAGGTCGCGGCAGCCGCACACGAAGGGGATCTTGAAGGCGAGCTTGTCGACGTGGTGGGCCTCGTCGGCGGGCGTGAGGACCTCGCTCTCGTCGATGAAGTCCACCCCGAGCGCCTCGAGGACGCGCGCCTCGGCGAAGTGGCCGATGCGGCACTTGGCCATCACGGGGATGGAGACGGCGTCCATGATGCGCGTGACGACGTCGGGGTCGGCCATCCGCGCGACGCCGCCCTCCTTGCGGATGTCGGCGGGCACGCGCTCGAGCGCCATCACCGCCACCGCGCCGGCGTCCTCGGCGATCTTCGCCTGCTCCGGGGTCGTGACGTCCATGATCACGCCGCCCTTGAGCATCTCGGCGAGACCGGTCTTGAGGGTCAGCGTTCCCGTCTTCTTCTCGTCCATGGGCTTCTCGATCCCCGAGGGCAGAATGTATCGATACAATTGACGAGCGATCGACTCACCACGCTCAATCTAGAGCTGGAAATTGCCGGTGTCAATCGCTATATTGTCACCATGACAATCTGGAGGCCTCGGCTGGAGGAGCGGAAAGGGCCTCGCTATCTGGCCATCGTCGAGGCCCTTGCTGAGGACTTCGCGGCGGGTGCGCTGCGCGAGGGGAGCCGCCTGCCCACGCACCGGGAGCTGGCCGAGCGGCTCGGCGTCACCGTCGGCACGGTGAGCCGGGCCTACGCCGAGGCGGCGCGGCGCGGGCTCGTGAGCGGCGAGGTCGGTCGGGGAACGTTCGTGCGCGGGGCCGGGGAGCCGGACGCGGGGAGCGACGGCGACGACGTGATCGACCTCGGCCAGAACCACCCGCCGGACCCCGCAGCGCAGCCGCAGCGGGCGGCCCTCCTCGCCGCGCTCGCGACCCTCACCGCGCGGAGAGACGTCGGCCGCCTCCTCGACTACCCGGCGGCCGGGGGCAACGCGGCCGACCGCGAAGCGGGCGCGTCCTGGATCGCGCGCGCCGGCGTCGAGGC
>JBGPQQ010000388.1:0-4100 GCA_041489115.1 Vicinamibacteria bacterium
CCGTCGTTGTCGTAGTCGCCAACCGTGCACCCCATCCCCCACCCGCCACCCGGGACGCCGGCCTGCCGAGTGACGTCGGAGTAGGTGCCATCCCGGTTGGAACGATAGAGAGCGTTGCTGTGGTTCACGCCCCGCCGGATGTCCTTGAGGGTGCTCCCGTTGACGAAGTACATGTCGAGCCAGCCGTCGTTGTCGTAGTCCAGGAGGCAGACCCCGCCTCCTTTCGCCTCGAAGATGTAGTTCTTCTCCGGGCTCCCGTTGAGGTGCTCGAAGTGGATCCCCGCCGAGGGGGCGACATCGGTGAAGGTGGGAAGAGGAGGCGACGGACCCGCGCCCGAGGCCAGGACCAGGGCGGACAGGGCGACGAGGGCAGCGGCGACGTGCCTCATGGCGGGCTCGTCGCCTGCGTCAGCCGGCGCAGGTCCTTCTCGATCGAGATCGTGAGCTCGGTCTGGCCGCGTGCGGTCGCCTTTTGCTGGGCCTCCTGCAGGTACTTCAGGGCCTCGGCGCGGTTTCCGACGCGCGCGTAGGCCGCGCCGAGCGCGTACGTGCAGCGGGGCGTCTCCTCGTCCTCGGGGGTGAGCGTCTGCCGAAAGTGCTCGATCGCGTCCACCACCCTCCCCTGCTGGACGAGGATGCGGCCGAGGTTGAAGTGGGCCGCCCGGAAGTCCGGCTTGCTCTCGATCGCTGCCCGGTAGTGCTGCGCGGCTTCCTCCAGCTTCCCCGACGTCATTAGCAGGTAGGCGTAGTTGTTCTGGGCCTCGGCGTAGGCCGGCTTCAGCTCGAGCGCCCGGCGAAACGCGTCGGCGGCCTCGGCGTGCTTCCCCTGCCCGGTCAGCAGCACACCGAAGTTGTAATGGATCTCGGCGAGGTTCGGGTCGAGGGCGACCGCGGCGCGATAGTGCTCTTCTGCTTTTTCCGGCCGACCCAGCGACCCGTAAAGCCGGATCAGGTTGACGTGCGCCGGCAGGAGCTTCGGGTCGGCGGCCAGCGCCGCCTCGTGCTCGTCGGCCGCCGCCTGGAGCTGCCCGGCCTCCGCGAGCTGGATGCCCTTCTGCAGACGGGCGTCCGCCCCGGTCTTGAGAGCGACGAGGGCGGCCATGAAGGGGTCCGGCACGGCCGGCCAGCCATCCTTGTCCTTCTGGTAGAGGACGAGCTCCTCCTGGGCCTTCTCCGGCTCGCCGAGGTCCCGGTACGCCCGCGCGAGCGCGAAGTGCGCGGCGCCGAAACCGGGGAAGAGCTCGCAGGCCTTCCGGAGATGTGCGGCCGCCGAGGCGTGCTCGCCGCGGCTCGCGTCGATCCGGCCCAGCCCGTAGTGGGCTTCGGCCGCGTCGGGATGCTCGCCCACGAGCGCCTCGTAGAGCGCCCGGCTTTCGTCCGCGCGGCCCGCGTCCAGGAGGCACTTGGCCAGCAGCAGCCGGGCGGGGAGGTAGTCCGGGCGGCGCCGCAGCGCTTCCTGCAGCGAGGCGACAGCGCGATCGTGCCGGGCGAGGTTCGACCGCGTCCTCCCGAGGTAGTAGGGCCAGCGCGCGTCGCCCGCGTCGAGAGCCTGCGCGCGCGCGAAGCACGTCTCCGCGAACTCGTATTGCTCGTTAGCGTACAGGAGCATCCCGAGGGTCCCGTTGTTTTCCGGGTCCTGGGGCGCGCGCAGTGCGCTCTGGTACGCGTTGGTGATCGACTCGCGGGCCCCGGTCGCATACGTCTCGAGGGGGAGCTTCGGAAGCGGGGGAATCGACTGGCCGGCGGCCGATGCGCCTGTCAGTAGCGAGAGCACGACCACGAGTGCGGGCATCGGCCGTCTCCAGACGGCCCGGCTCAGGCGGGCGAAAGCATGGCGGGCGGTTCCCATCGATCGCTTTCAGCGGCCTGGGAAGAGCCGCTCGAGAACCTGCTCTCGGGTGAGCCCGTGATGGGCGGCGACGTCAGCCACGACCCCGGCCAGCGTCCCGACACGCAGGGCTGGGTGATCCGGAATCGTCAGGTGGTGTTGAGGCTCCGAGCGCGACGTGAGACGGATGTGGCTGCCGGTCTGGCGGACGACCTCGTACCCTAGAGCGCCCAGCGCGCGGGAGAGGTCACGACCGGAGACGTCCCGCGGCAGCCTCATACCGCAATGAGCTGGTCCCGGACGAAATGCAGGCGCACGACACGAGGGCGCTCGGACTCTTCGAAGTGGCAGCGCACGGCATCGCGGACGCTCTCTTGGAGGGCCTCGAGGGTATCGGCCTCGGTGAAGATCGATGCGCCGAGCGCCCGTGCCGTGTAACCACCCTCGGGCGCCTCCTCGGCCACGAACACGATCTCCGTCGGCATGCCCCCTCCTCAACGGCCAGCCTACCACACCCCATCGTTCCTCTTCGGCCGAGGGACTGGCCTTCCGGCACTTCGCCAGGAGAGCGGATCCAGGTGCCCCGGAACTGGGAGCTCGATGTCGCTCGGGAGGACCTTGACCGCAACTTCGCGCCCGAGGCGTGTGTCCGTGGCGCGCTAGACCTCCCCCATGCCACCCGCCCCGATCAGATCAGCTCGCAGCCGAGCAGCGACCGGACCTCGCGCCGCAGGGCCACGTCGAGGTCGCTTCCCGGCCCGGCCCGGCCTCGCCCCGAGCGACCGAGCCGAAGACACGGACGCGACGGATCCCAGCAGGTCGAGGAGCCCGCGGAGACGGCGGAAGAGGCGGTCTGGGTGGAGCTGCTCGCGGGCCAGCGGGCCCGGTGACGCCTCACCTCACCCGCGCGCGCCCTTCCTCAGCCCGCGGGTGCTCGGCGGATGCGCTCCAGCAGTTGCTTCACCCGCGGCTCGTTCGGGCTCCGCCGGAGCGCCTCCTCGGCCCAGCGCTGCGCCTCCTGCCAGCGCCCGAGCCCGGCCAGGGTCTCGGCCAGCAGGTAGGGGCCGGCCACTTCGTCGGCCTTGGCGCCGGCGGCTCGCTCGAAGGCCTCGAGCGCCGCCCTCGTTCTCCCGGCCTGTCGCTCGAGCAGGCCCAGGTTTACCCAGGCCTTGTAGGCCTGGGGATAGGCCGCGACCTCAGCGCGATACTCGCGGATGGCGGTCGCCGGCTGGCCCCGCTGCTCGGCGATGACCCCCAGGTTGAAGTGCAGGGTGGGGCGCTTCTCCCCCAGCGCCAGGGCTTCGCGCAAGGCCGCTTCGGCGACGTCGAGCCGGTTCATCTCCAGCGCGAGGGTGCCGAGGTTGACGTGCACCAGCGCGAGCCGGGGAACGGCTTTCGCCGCACGCTGGTAGTAGTCGAAAGCCTTCTGTCGCTCTCCGCGGGCGTAGTGGATCTCGCCGAGGTTCAGGAGCGCCTTGACGTTCTCCGGCAGCAGCTCCAACGTGCGCTCGAAGCCGGCGATCGCCTCGTCCATCCGGCCGGCCGCCTGGTAGGCGAGCGCGAGATCGAGCACCGCGATCGCGTACCGCGGGTTGAGTTCGAGCACACGGCGGCCCGCGGCGATCGCTGCGTCGAAGTTCTTGCGGCGGAAGTGAACCGACGCGAGGGTGAACGGCACCTCCGGGTTGTCCGGGTCCTTGCGCGCCAGCTCCTCGAGCCGGCGAGCGGCTTCGTCCAGCTGCCCGGCATCCCGCAGCCCCTGCGCCGTCTGCAGCTCGTGCAGCAGCGGGATCTGGTCCTTGGGATCCGGCAGCGGGCCTTTGCGCAGCGGCGCCGGGCTGCCGCTGGAGCCGGCGCCCACGTAGCCGAGCGCCCGCAGCCGCTCGAGGGCCTCGGGGTCGATCTCGCCCGGCGTCGGCTCGTCCCCCGTCTTCAGCAGCTTCATTGTCTCGAGCTGCGCGGTCAGGGTGACGGCGATGCCGCGGTGCCGGTCGTAGACGTTGTCGAGCTCCTTCGGGTCCGCCCTGAGGTTGTAGAGCTCGGGCCGCGGCGCCCGTATCGACTTCCAGCGCTCCGTCTCCACGAGGACGAGCTCGCTCCAGCCGTGGTGGAAACGAGGGTAGTAGGTCTCGGCGTAGGAGACCGGTCCCGCGAGAGCGTCCGGCGCCGCGTCGGTCGGTCCCGCCGGAGTGGCCTGGGCCGCCTCGTGGGCGACGAGCGGCAGGAGGCTCGCGCCGTCGAGTCCCGCCGGCACGGGCAGCCCGACGAGGTC
>JBGPQQ010000389.1:0-4096 GCA_041489115.1 Vicinamibacteria bacterium
ATGAAGGCGTGGGAGGCCAGGACGTCCCGAAGCCCCGGCAGCGGGCGCCCCGCGGCGAGGAGAAGGCCGCTCGCCACGGGCTCGTGACCCATCACCCGCAGCTCCGCGACCGCCTCCCGTACTGCGCTTTCCGCGAGCGCGGCTGCCTCGTCGGTGGAACGCCGGATCAGGTCTTCGGCCGCCGCGAAGGGGCGTCCCTCAGCGGCGTGGAAGGGCTGTCGCGGCGTCCGCCGCGAGAGCTCGACGCGCCGGCGCACCACCGCGGCCGGCTCCGCCACCGGGCCGGCCACCGCGACGAGCGCGGCCCAGCCGGAGTGTGAGCGGAAGCCGAGCGCGGCCTCACTCCCGGTCGGTTTCGACCTGGTAGTCATCGGGGTCCCTCTCCCGGAAGTCTCCCGCAGCGTCCATCGCGATGTCCAGGCGCTTTCGACTGCCGGCGTTGCCGTCTACCCGGAGCGAGGACCCACGGGCGCCGGCATCTCGCTTCCCGGGACGGGCCTGCCGCCGGTGGGACAGGCCGCCCCCTCGATCGGCCGGGTCGGGAAGAACTGCCTGATCGGGTCCAATTGGCAACGCGTAAGGCCAGCCCGGCGCCGTTTCCACCCTCGGAAGTGCCCGAAAACCGCGCCGTCGGCCTGCGAGCTCGCTGGTATCACCGTTGCAGGACAGGTGGTTATGAGCGTCGCGGCCGCGGTTCCGGGTTCCGAGGAAGTTCGGGCGAGGTGTTTGAGCACGGGGGCGGCCTCTGCCCGGGGGGAACGGCGGCGGCTTGCGGCCCTCGCGGCGCCAGCGCTCGTTCTGATCGCCTCCTTCTGCCCTCCCCCGGCACTGGGCCTCGATGCGGAGCGGGCCCTCACGCAGTACGTGCACGACCAATGGACGGCACGGGAAGGCGCTCCCTCGGGAACGGTAACCGCGATCGCACGGGGAAAAGACGGCTACCTGTGGCTGGGGACCAGGTCAGAGGGCCTGATCCGCTTCGATGGCCTCCACTTCTCCCGGGTCGAGGCGGTCGACCGCGCCTTCGGCCTCACGGGCTACCCGATCACCTCGCTCCTCGCCACGCGCGACGGGGCGCTCTGGGTCGCCGGCCAGCCGGGGGTGGCCCGCCTGAAGGAGCGTCGCTGGACTGTCGTGGGCGGAAGCGGCCAGCGGAAGGACGCGGGCGCGCTCTGCGAGGCGGACGACGGGTCCGTCTGGTTCGCCAGAGAGCTCGTGGGGGTGGCCGTCGTCCGCAACGAGCAGGTCACGGAGGTTCCGACCTCCGGGGCCAAGGTTCGCGCGATCGCTTGCCGGGGAGGGGAGATCTGGCTGGGCACGATGCAGGGGATCGCACGCCTCGAAGGGACGACCGTCACCTGGCTTTCGCGCGGCACGCGGCACGAGGAGTGGATCAACGTGCTCGATCGCGACGAGCGAGGGCTGTGGGTGGGCACGCGCCACGGCCTGGTCCGACGGGAAGAGGCCCGGGTCGCTGCACGCCTGACGCGGCGGCAGGGGCTGAGGAGCGACGACGTCACCGTGGCGGTGCACGACCGCACGCGGAGCTTCTGGATCGGCACCGGCGTCGGCGGCCTCCAGCGCCTGAGGGAGGGGCGCCTGGAGTCGTTCTCACCTCCGGCGGAGCTCGGCGTCATCGAGGTCACGGCGCTCCACGAAGACCCCGAAGGGAGCCTCTGGGTGGGAACCCGGCGAGGCCTGCATCGCTTGAAGGACGGCCTGATCCGGGCCTGGGGGCCGGCCGAGGGGCTCGTCCATCCGAACGTGACCTCGCTTCTCGAAGGGCGGGACGGCGGTCTCTGGGCCTTTTCCGACGGAGGCGGGCTCAGCCGGATCAAGGACGGACGAGTCGAGCGGTCGACCGCACGCCAAGGCCTGGCCAGCGACTTCGGCGGGCCGCTGTTCGAGAGCCGGGACGGCAGCCTCTGGATCGGGCATGACCGGGGCCTCACTCGGCTCAAGGACGGGGTGGCGAGGATCTACCGGGAGGGGGAGCTCGGACAGCGCTACGTCTCCACGATCGTGGAGGACGCCGAGGGGCTGATCGTGTACGTGCACGACAGCGGCCTGTGTCGGCTCCGCGACGGTCGTCTCGCCCCCTACCGGTTGCGCGACGGCTCACCCCTCGCCACCGGCTTCGTGTACTCGTCCCACATGGCCCGCGACGGCACGCTCTGGCTGGCGACGGTGCGGGGCGCGGTGGCGATCCGTGACGGCCGGGCCCGCCAGATCGACCTGCCCTGGCCGGCGCGGATCGTCATCTCGATCCACGAGGATGCGGCGGGGACGATCTGGCTCGGGACCTGGGGTGGGCTCGTCCGGGTCGCCGGAGAGCGGTGGACGCTGTCGACCGCGGCGGACGGGCTCTTTCACGATCGGATCTTCAGTGTCCTCGAGGACCGGGACGGATACCTGTGGATGAGCTGTCCCCGCGGCATCTTCCGGGTGCGCAAGCAGGAGATCGAGGACCGCGCGGCCGGGCGGACGACCGCGGTGCGCTCCGAGGCCTTCGGGGTGGCGGACGGTATGCGCACCTCCGAGGCGCAAGGCGTGGCCCAGCCCGCGGGATGGGCGGCGCGGGACGGCACGCTGTGGTTCGCGACCCCGCAAGGGGCGATCTCGGTCGATCCCCGCCGCCTGCGCCGAAGGGCGGTCCTTCCCTCCTCTCCCGTCCTCGTCGAGGAGGTGCGCGCCGACGCCGAGCTCCTCGACCCCTCGGCCGGCCTGGAGCTGGGCCCCGGCGTCCGGAGGCTGGAGATCCGGTACAACGCGCTCAGCCTTCTCGCCCCGGAGAAGACGCGCTTCCGCTTCAAGCTCGAGGGGGTCGACGAGGATTGGGTAGAGGCGGGAAACCGGCGGACCGCCCAGTACACCCGGCTCGCGCCGGGCTCGTACACGTTTCGGGTCGTCGCCAGTGACCCCGGGGGGACCTGGCGCGGACCCGAGGCCTCGCTTCGCTTCAAGAAGAGGGCCTACTTCTACCAGACCCGTTGGTTCCTGGCTCTCAGCATCGTGGTGCCGCTCCTCGCGCTGTGGGCGGGCTACCGTGCGCGGTTCCGCCTCCTGCAGGCGCGCGACCGGGAGCTTTCGAGGAAGATCGAGGAGGCGGTGGCCCGGATCCGGACGCTCCAGGGGCTCCTCCCGATCTGCGCCTGGTGCAAGAAGGTGCGTGACGACCAGGGCTACTGGACCCAGCTCGAGGTGTACCTGACGGAGCACACCGAAGCCGAGCTCAGCCACGGGATCTGTCCGGACTGCATTCCCCGGCTCCGCGGCTCGGCCGCCAGCGAAGGTCGGGATCCCCCTCGGCCGCGGTGATTAGCGCTACCTGACCACCCGTGCCGCCCGACTCACGGCACCGCCCAGGTAGCTCAGGCCCTACTGAGCCTTGGTGCTCTTCCCCTCCATCAGCGTGGACCAGGTCCCGCCCTCGCCCTGCATCTCCCACTTGAAGGTGTAGGACATCGGGGAGAGCTGCTTCAAGGTGTAGCGGGACTTGATCAGCTTGCCGCCCATCTTCGACTCGTCGGTGTAGACCCACGTGTCACCCTGCACCGACCCCTTGGACACGCTGGTCGGGACCATGCCGCTGTTGTCGATTCCATAGTAGGTGTAAGTCTTGTCCTCGCTGCTGTAGCCCATGATCCCGACGCTCTTCATGGGACCCATGGGCCCGCCGCCTTCCGAGTGGCACACCACGGCGAAGCCACCCTGGAACCACCCGCAGTCGTCTTTCGAGGTGTACTTTCCGGGGGGCATGAAAGGATTCGCCTTGACCTCCGACTCCGAGGTCCACTTGCCCGTGTAGTACTCGAGCTTCTTGTGCTCGGGTCCCGGCTTGGGGGCGTCCTGTGCCAAGGCGGCGACCGACCCGAACAGCACGAGAGCGGCTCCGGCGACGATGACGCTGCGCTGCACCATGGCATTGTCCATGCTTGCCTCCCCTTCGAACATCAGCTGGGTTTGGCGGGAGTCTACCGGGGGCCGGGCGCGCAAGGCAAGGGGGAGACGGCGGCGGCGGCGGCGGACCCGGAGAGGCGCGCCCGACTCCTCGCCGAGGCCCGCGGAGACCATCCCGGGGGATCAGATTCGCCGG
>JBGPQQ010000390.1:0-4074 GCA_041489115.1 Vicinamibacteria bacterium
CCCGTCGCGGCGATCGCCTTCACGTCGAGCGGGTCGCGGATCCACCACACGAAGGGCTTGCCGAAGGCGGTGCGCCGCCGTGCGATCTGGTAGAGGTAGCTGCGGCCGACCGCCGAGTGCCGGGCGTGGAACTGGCGGGTCACCTTGGCGACGTGGAGCAGTTGGATGTCGGCGGGCAGCTCGTCGTTGAGCGCGCGGCGCAGCGTCTCCGGCGGCAGCCGGGTCTCGAGGTCGAGGTGGGCCACCTGGTGGAGGGCGTGGACCCCCGCGTCGGTGCGGCCCGAGCCGTAGCTCTCGAAGTCGGTGCGCTCCGCGACACGGAGCACCGCCTCGTGGAGCGCGCCCTGGACGGTGCGCGCGTTCTTCTGCACCTGCCACCCGGAGTACCGGGTGCCGACGTACTCGAGATCGAGGCGGAAGCGGGCCATGCGCCGGGCACGCTATCCGCGGGTGCACGGCGGGTCAAGCGGCGGGGGTGCTATGCTAGCCGCCGTGCGGCTGCGGGTCGTCTCCTGGAACATCCACCGCGCCATCGGCGTCGACCGCCGCTTCCGCCCGGAGCGCGTCGTCTCCATCCTCGGCTACTACAGCCCCGACGTCGTGATGCTGCAGGAAGTGGACGACGGCGCGCCGCGCTCGGGCGAGATGAACCTCGGCCGGGAGCTGGCCCGCGCGCTCGGCTACGAGCACTACGCGATCGGCCACAACGTGAGGCTCCGCAAGGGCCGCTACGGGAACGCGACCCTCAGCCGCTGGCCGATCCAGCGCGAGAGGAACATCGACCTGACCGTGGGCTTCCTGCGGCAGCGCGGCTGCCAGCACACCCGCATCGCGGTGAAGACGGCGGCCGGCAAGACGCGGCGGCTCGAGGCCTTCAACCTCCACCTCGGCCTCTCCGCCCGCGAGCGGGAGCGCCAGGTGACCCTCCTCGCCCGCTCGCGCGAGTTCGCCTCGCTGCCCTTCGGCGTGCCCACGATCGTGGCCGGCGACTACAACGACTGGCGCTCGCTCCTGCGCCCCTTCTTCGTGGACATGCTCGGCTTCCGCTCCGCCACCGGCGGCAACTCCGAGCGCGAGCGGCCGGTCGCCACCTTCCCGTCCTTCTTCCCGCAGGGCGCGCTCGACCGCGTCTACTATCGCTGGCCGCTGCGGCTCGCCGCGGCGAAGCGCTGCCGCCTGGCCCTTTCCCGCGTCGCGAGCGACCACCTGCCCGTCATCGCCGACTTCGATTTACATTAGGCAACCGGGGGGGTCTGGGGGGGGCGGAGCCCCACCAGATCAAGGAAAGCTGGGAACGGCCTGGGCGTTGATGCTGGCCAGTCCCCGGATGCCGGACTCCGAGGCCGGGTCGCTCATACCGTGGGGTACCGGAAACGCCTCACTTCAAGACCTGACCCCGCCCCCGACCCCGGGCTCAGCCCCGCGCGAGCGGCTCGTACGAGCACCAGGGGTCGGTCTCGAACGGGTCCCCGGTGAGGCCGTAGGCGCGCGAGCGCGAGCCGCCGCAGATGTCGCGGAACTCGCAGCGGCCGCAGCGGCCCTTGTAGATCGACGGCGTGCGGAGCTGCTTGAAGAGCGGCGCCTCGCGGTAGGCGTCGGCGATCTTCATCTCGCGCACGTTGCCGACCGGGATCGGCAGGAAGCCGCTCGGCATGATCTCGCCGAGGTGCGACACGAACAGGAAGCCGTTGCCCGAGTTCACCCCGCGCGGGGCGAGGCCCACCGTGTGGCCGGGCCCCTCCGACTGCGTGAGACGCGCGGGCATCGCGGCGAGGCCCTCCGGCCGCGCCGAGGCGAGCCCCTCGTCCTTCATCTCGCGCTGCGCCACGTGGCGCCGGTAGTGCGGGGCCTCCGTCACCTTGACGATGAAGCCCTCCTTCTTCTGGACGCGGTAGATCACCTCGAAGAGCCGCTCGCACTCGGAGGCGCTGAGCCCGGTGAGGACGCTCCCCCGCCCCATGGGCACGAGGAAGAACACCTCCCAGAACACGATCCCGAGGCCCTGGACGAAGTCCGCCATCTCCTCGAGGTAGGGCGCGGTGTCGCCGCAGACCGTCGTGTTCACCTGGAGCGGCAGCCCGGCCTCGTGCGCCCACTTCACCGCCTGCATCGTCTTCTCGAACGCGCCCGGCACCCCGCGGAAGCCGTCGTGCAGCTCCGCGCGCGGGAAGTCGATGCTCACCGCCATCTGGTCGAGGCCCGACGTCTGGAGCGACTGCACGAGCTCGCGCGTCAGGCAGTCGGTCGCGGCGGGGATCGTGGCCATGCGCAGGCCGCGCGACTTGCCGTGGCGGATCAGGTCGAGGAGGTCCGGCCGGTTCACCGGATCGCCGCCGCTCAGGATCAGGATGGGCGTGCCCATCGCCGCCACCTGGTCGACGAGCCCGAAGCCCTCCTCGGTCGTCAGCTCGCGCGGGTCGCGCCCGGGCTGGGCCGAGGCCCGGCAGTGCCGGCAGGCGAGCGCGCAGGACTGCGTCGTCTCCCAGATGACGAGGAACGGGGCGACCGCGAAGTCGACCGATCGCATCGGGGAGGAGCCGCGCGAGACGCCGTGGGGATGAACGGCCATCGAACCGGACGCCTCGGGAAACGGCGGTGGTGGCTACTGCCGCGTGAGCGGCTCGGGGCTGATGCCGAGCTCGCCGTTGGGGCCGCTCACCCATCCCTGGCGGAACGCGAGTGACACGGCCTCGAGCTTCGAGTGCACGTCGAGCTTCTCGAGGATGTTGTGGATGTGGTTGCGGACGGTGGCGAGGCTGATCCCCAGCTTGTGGGCGATCTCCTTGTTCTGCAGGCCCGCCGCCACCCAGCGCAGGATCTCCTTCTCGCGGTCGGTGAGGGGCGGGGCCTTGGGCAGCGACACCGGGGTGGGGGCCGGCACCGCCTCCCAGCCGTCCGGGGCCGCGGCCGGCGTCCCCGGGCGCTGCGCCCCGAGGCGCTCGAGGGCGCGCGTCAGCCGGCCGGAACGGTCGATCGGCTGGAGCACGTGGACGAGGGTGAAGAGCTCGGGCCGCGAGCCGGGGATCTTGAGGATCGAGACGTTGATGTTCTGCTCCTGCTTGGGCGAGCTGCCGAGGACGATCTCGAAGCCCTGCACCGCCTCGCCCTTGCGGGTCATGGAGACGACCGAGCAGTTCTCGTGGCAGAACCGGTTGCCGAAGACGTCCTTCCCGCCGAGCACGTCGTAGCAGCGGCGGCCGAGGACCTGGTTGGTCGGGCGCCCGAGGAGGCGCTCCGCCGCGCGGTTCCAGAAGACGATGTGGCCGCCGATGTCGGTCGCGAGGGCCGGTGTCTCGCTCTGGGAGAGGACGTCGAGCACCTCGGTGCTCTGCTCGCTGTTCCAGCGGCGGCTTTCCAGGACGTGTCCGTTCATGGTATCCCCCGTTTCCCCGCTCCCCATCCGAGCAAACCGTGTGCCCAGGCCCCGGTTCTCAACGTCCGCAAGGGTTTACTCTCGGGAGCCGCCCGGGGCGGCACCGCGTAAAGCCCTGTGGGGTAATGCAAATGCACCACGATTCCCATGCTCTACAGCGTATCCGGCGCCGCCTTGCGCTGCAAGCGGAAAAGGCCGTTCGGGCGGTTTGGACGAGCGGAAAGCGCATCCACCGCGTGTCCCGCGCAGGAACTACGCCGGGCCGATCCCGGGCCGCCGCTCGACCTCCTCGACCGCCTCGACGACCAGGGGCAGGTAGACGCTGATGGTACAGCGGCCGTCCCGGCGGAGGCGGCACAGGCCTAGCGCGTCGCGGTGCGAGCAGTGGCTGCAGACCCTCGCCTCGACCGCGGCCGCATAGGCGTCGTCGTGCCGTCTGCGGACGTCCAGGATCGCGTCCACGAGCCGGGGCAGGTGCTCGTCGATGGCGCAGGCGGGCGGACCGGCGAGGCCGCAGGTCCCGTCGTCAGCCCCGTCGAGGCAGATGGCGCAGACCCGCCGGCGGATGGCGTCCCGGTAGGCTCGGTACTTGTCCTCCACGTGGGCGTCGGACAAGGGCACCTCCCGTGGGATCGCTTCAGCGGCAGCAAGCGTCCAATAGGCAGAGGTGCAAGGTGGGTGCCGCGCGAATCCGGTCGAAC
>JBGPQQ010000391.1:0-4063 GCA_041489115.1 Vicinamibacteria bacterium
AAGTCGTAGCCGAGGTACGCGCTCACGTGAGGTAGGATCCCGGTCGTGCCGGGCACGAGCGCCGTCTTCTCCCGCAGGCGCCCGAGCAGCATGGGCTCGTCCGTGAAGATGGCCGTGACCGTGCGCCCGAAGTGCGCGCCGAACGCCTCGTGGTAGCGGTCGTAGACGAGGCGGATGAAGCACGCCACGGCGTCGGGGTTCAGGAGGTCGGCCGCGGGCGGCGAGTCCTCGGGCGGGTCCGGCCGCGGCGAGCCCGGCCGCGAAGGATCGTCGGGGCCCGGCTGCCGCGGCGGGTCGTCCTCGACGTAGTGGAGCCCCCGGATGACGGAGTCGACGGGACGGTCGAAGACGACGATACGGCGCCCGTCGCGGCGACGCACGACCGCGACGAGGTGGTGGTCCGCGCCCAGCTCCGGCGGCGCGTCGCCGTCGAGGACGCGGTGGTCGAGGCCCCGGCAGCGGTAACGTGCGTTCTCCGCCACGACCTGCCCGCTCGAGGAGCCGCTCGGGTACATGCCCTCGTCGTACAGGAAGACCGTCATCCGCCGACGCGCGGCCTCCTCGATGGCCACCCGCATGAAGCCCAGCAGGCGGGACGACATCCAGCCTGTGTCCCGCGGCAGGCCCACGCGCGGGTGGAGGACGAAGCCGTGGACGCCGTGGGCCTCGAAGTCGGCGATCTGCCGGAGGATCTCCGCCTCCTCCAGCCGGTCGTTCCAGAACCAGAAGGGGACGAGGGTGTGCTCGCGCCGCGGCTCGAGGAGGGCGTCTCCGGCGGGCGGGGGATCGGATGCCGCGCGGGCGGACACGCGGGGCGCCAGCGTGGCCGCTCCCGCCACGGCCAGGAATCGCCTTCGGCTGAGTGGCCGGCTCGTCAACCCCCGCTCCGGATGTAGCCCTCGAGCTGCCTGATCGTGAAGCGCATGTCCTCGATCACCGTGCGCACGACGTCGCCGATCGAGATCACTCCCACCACGCGCCCGCCCTCGAGCACCGGCAGGTGCCGGATGTGGCGGTCGGTCATGTGGACCATGCACTCGCCCGCCGTGGCGTCGGGCGCGATCGTGAAGACCTCCTTGGTCATCACCTCGTGGACGGCCGTCTCCTTCGAGGAACGGCCGTGGAGGACCATCCGACGCGCGTAGTCACGCTCCGAAAAGATGCCCACGAGCGACGGGCCCTTCATGACCAGCAGCGCCCCCACGTTCTTCTCCTCGAGGAGCCGCAGCGCGTCGAGCACGGCCGCGTCGGGATCGATCGAGTGGACGTCGGGCTTCCTGGCCAGGATCTGCCGAATGGTTGTCATCCACCCTCCTCCCCGGGACGATCGGGTCGGCCGCGGTCGGGCTGGCCGCGCGTTCGCCGGATTCTACCCTCGCGCAGTCTTTTCGGGGCGGGACTGGCGAGCCGCACGGCCTTCGAGCGCCCGGCCCCGCAAGTTTCGCTCTGCCAATCCTGTTTCGGCGAGCTGCACCCGGCCGCTCGCCGGCACACGGATTGCTCGTTTCGCCCCCGAGCCTCACCCACCGGTCAGGAGCGGACATGGACGCGTTGACCCTCGCACGCTGGCAGTTCGGAATCACCACCGTCTACCACTTCTTCTTCGTGCCGCTGACCCTCGGGCTCGCCTGGGTGGTCGCGGTCGTCCAAACGGCCTGGTACGTCACGGGCCAGGAGGCCTGGAAGCGCCTCACGAAGTTCTGGGGGAAGCTCTTCCTCATCAACTTCGCGATGGGAGTCGCGACCGGGATCGTCCAGGAGTTCCAGTTCGGCATGAACTGGTCCGAGTACTCCCGCTTCGTGGGCGACGTCTTCGGTGCGCCCCTCGCGATCGAGGCGCTCCTCGCCTTCTTCCTCGAGTCCACCTTCCTCGGCCTGTGGATCTTCGGCTGGGACAAGCTCCCGAAGAAGGCGCACCTCGCGTCGATCTGGCTCGTCGCCATCGGCTCCAACATCTCCGCCCTCTGGATCCTCATCGCGAACTCCTTCATGCAGCAGCCGATGGGGTACGTGCTGCGCAACGGCCGCGCGGAGATGGAGAGCTTCGGCGCGCTCGTCACGAACCCGCACGTCTTCGTGCAGTTCCCCCACGTGATCACGGGCGCCATGGCCACCGCCGCCTTCTTCGTTCTCGGCATCAGCGCCTGGCACCTCCTCCGCGCGAAGGACGAGGAGACGAAGGACGCGTTCCGCCGCTCATTCCGCTTCGGGGCCGTGTACGCCTTCGTGGCCACGGTGGCGGTGATGGTGGTGGGCCACACCCAGGCGCAGTACATGACCCGCGTCCAGCCCATGAAGATGGCGGCGGCGGAGGCGCTCTGGGAGAGCGAGAACCCCGCGGCGATGTCGCTCTTCACCTGGGGCAACGAGGCCGAGCGGAAAGACGTCTGGGCAGTCCGGGTCCCCGGCCTCCTGAGCTTCCTCGCCTACAACCGTTTCGCGGGCGAGGTGAGGGGCATCAAGGAGATCCAGGCCGAGTACGAGGCGAAGTACGGCCCGGGCGACTACGTCCCGCCGGTCAAGTGGACCTACTGGACCTTCCGCGCGATGGTGGGAGCGGGGACGGCGATGTTCCTCCTGGCGGTCTGGGCGCTCTTCGCCATCCTGCGGGATACCATCGAGAAGAGCCCACGCCTCCTCGCCCTCCTCGTGCCGGCGATCGTGCTGCCCTACGTCGCGAACAGCTCCGGCTGGATCTTCACCGAGATCGGCCGGGCCCCCTGGATCGTCTTCGGGGTGATGAAGATCGAGAGCGGGGTGTCGCCGAACGTCACCGCCGGCGAGGTGCTCTTCTCGCTCCTCGGCTTCACGCTCCTCTACGGGGCGCTGATGATGGCCGACATCTACCTGCTCGACAAGTACGCCAAGGCCGGCCTCCACGGGCCAGCACCCACGGAGCCGGCGCCTGAGCCGGCGCGGGCGTAGGGAGGAGGAGCGACCATGGACCTCAACACCCTCTGGTTCCTGCTGATCGGCGTCCTCTTCACCGGCTTCTTCGTGCTCGAGGGCTTCGACTACGGCGTCGGCATCCTCCTGCCCTTCCTCGGGAAGACCGACGGGGAGAGGCGGCGGATCATCAACACGATCGGCCCGGTCTGGGACGGCAACGAGGTGTGGATCCTCACCGGCGGGGGCGCGATCTTCGCCGCCTTCCCCCACTGGTACGCGACGCTCTTCAGCGGCTTCTACCTGGCCCTCTTCCTGATGCTGGTCGCGCTCATCGTGCGCGGGGTGGCGTGCGCGTTCCGCAGCAAGGACGCCCATCCGGCGTGGCGGGCCACCTGGGACTGGATGATCTTCTTCGGCAGCGCGGTCCCGGCGCTCTTGTGGGGCGTCGCCCTCGCCAACCTGCTGAATGGGACCCCGATCGACGCCACGAAGACCTTCACCGGCAGCTTCTTCGACCTGCTCAGCCCCTACACGCTCCTCGCCGGGCTCGCGACACTCACCCTCTTCGTCACCCACGGGGCGATCTTCCTGAACCTGAAGAGCACCGACCCCATCCGCTCGCGGGCGGTGGCGGCGACGAAGAACGTCGGGCCGGCGGCGACGGTGCTGCTGCTCCTCTTCGCGGCGGGGACGTACGCCTGGACGGACGCCTTCACGCGGGGCGGCCTCGACCCCGGCCTCGTCCCGCTCCTCGCGCTGGGAGCGCTGCTCGTGGCGGGGGCGCTCATCCACCGCGAGAAGATGGGCTGGGCCTTCGTGATGACGACCCTCACCATCCTCTTCACGGTGGCGACCCTCTTCGTCTCGCTCTACCCCCGCGTCATGGTCTCGAGCCTCGACCCGGCGTGGAGCCTCACCATCTACAACGCCTCCTCGACGCCCTACACGCTGAAGGTCATGAGCCTCGTGGCGGGGATCTTCGTGCCCATCGTCCTCGCCTACCAGGCGTGGACGTACTGGGTGTTCCGGCACCGGATCACCGCGGAAACGAAGCTGGAGTATTGATACCGTTACCGGGTGCGGGCGCTCACCCGGATCATCCCTCCGAGGGCGAGGCCGCGTCGCGGCCTCGCCCTCACTGTCTCGTTGGGGGCTCTCGCCGGCCTTCTCGTCG
>JBGPQQ010000392.1:0-4052 GCA_041489115.1 Vicinamibacteria bacterium
ATCGACAACACCTCCTCGCGCTTCGAGGAGTACATGCCGGTGCAGGATCGCAGCCCGCTGCAGGGCGGCTGGGCCGCCGCCTACGCCGACTACGTGGAGCAGGTGGTCCGCCCGCTCGTCGAGGCGCGCTACCCGCTGGCCGACGCGGTGGCCGCGTTCGCGCACGCGGCCCGCCCCGGCGCCCTCAAGATCCTCGTCGACTGCTGAGGCCTTAGCGTGCGTCCTTCCAGGCCACGCGGCCGCCCACGATCGTCATCACCGGCCAGCCCTTCAGGATCCAGCCGCCGAAGGGGGTGTTGCGGCTGCGGCTCTCGAATCGCGCCGCGTCCACCTGGCGTTTCTTCGCGAGGTCGAGCACGGTCAGGTCCGCGGGCGAGCCCGGGGCGAGCGTCCCCCCGGGCAGGCCGAGCACGCGGGCCGGGTTCGCGGAGAGGAGCGCCACGAGGTGGGGCAGCTCGACGAGACCGGCCCCGACGAGCCGGTCGAGACACAGGGCCACCGCGGTCTCGAGGCCCACGATGCCGTTCGCGGCCTGGTCGAACTCCACCTTCTTGTCGTCCACGGTGTGCGGGGCGTGGTCGGTGGCGATGCAGTCGATCGAGCCGTCGAGGAGCCCGGCCAGCACCGCCTCCCGGTCCTTCTCGGAGCGCAGGGGCGGGTTCATCTTGGTGTTCGTGTCGTAGCCCGTCTCCCGCACCGCTTCGTCGGTGAGGAAGAGGTGGTGCGGGGTGACCTCGGCGGTGACCCTCACCCCGCGTGCCTTGCCCCGCCGCACGGCGTCCACCGACGCCGCCGCGGAGAGGTGCGCGACGTGCACGCGGCCGCCAGTGAGCTCGGCGAGCAGCACGTCGCGCTCGACCATGATGGCCTCGCCCGCGGCCGGCTGGCCGCGCAGGCCCAGCACCGTCGAGACCGGCCCCTCGTTCATGCACGCCTTCTCGGCGAGGGTCGGCTCCTCGCAGTGGTCGATCACCGCGAGGTCGAAGGCCTTCGCGTACTCGAGGGCCCGCCGCATGACGCGCGCGCTCGCCACTGGCCGGCCGTCGTCGGAGACGGCCACGCAGCCGGCTTCCTTCAGGTCGCCGTACTCCGCGAGCTCCTCGCCCTTCTGGCCGCGGGTGATGGCGCCGATCGGGTAGACGCGCACCGCCCCCTCCGCCCGCGCCTTCTCCACGATCGCCCGCGTGATCCCCGCGGTGTCGTTCACGGGGTCGGTGTTGGGCATGGCGCAGACCGCGGTGAAGCCGCCGGCCGCCGCCGCGCGCGTGCCGGTGGCGATCGTCTCCTTGTCCTCGCGGCCGGGCTCCCGCAGGTGGGTGTGGATGTCGATGAAGCCCGGGCAGACCACCAGGCCCTTCATCTCGAGAACCTGGGCGCCCCGGGGCTGGACGCGCGGGCCCACCTTTTCGATCCTGCCCTCCGCGATCATGACGTCGAGGGTCGCGTCGAGCCCCTGGGCGGGGTCGATCACCCGCCCGCCCTTGAGCAGCAGCCGGCTCATGACGCCGCCTCCGCGCTCCCGCCGAGGAGTAGGTACAAGACCGCCATCCGGACGGCCACCCCGTTCGTCACCTGGTCGAGGATCACCGAGTACGGCCCGTCCGCGACCTCGCTCGCGATCTCCACCCCGCGGTTCATCGGGCCGGGGTGCATGACGAGCACGTCCTTCTTCGCGCGCCGCACCCGCTCCTCGGTCAGGCCGAAGTGGCGGTGGTACTCGCGCGTGGTCGGGAAGAAGCCACCCGACATGCGCTCCATCTGGATGCGCAGCATCATCACGACGTCCGCGCCCTCGACCGCCTCGTCGATGCGGTACGTGACCGGCGCCATCGCCTCGATGCCCGGGGGCACGAGCGTGGGCGGGCCGCACAGGACGACGGAGGCCCCCATCTTCGCGAGGAGCCACAGGTTCGACCGGGCCACCCGGCTGTGCAGGATGTCGCCCACGATCGCGACACGCAGGCCCTTGAGCCGCCCCTTCCGCTGGCGCATGGTGAGCGCGTCGAGCAGCGCCTGGGTCGGGTGCTCGTGCGCCCCGTCGCCGGCGTTCACCACCGAGAAGCGGCAGTGGCGGGCGAGGAAGTGCGGCGCCCCGGAGCTGGCGTGCCGCATGATCACCATGTCCGGGCTCATCGCCTCCAGGTTCTTGGCGGTGTCGAGGAGCGTCTCGCCCTTCGTCACGCTCGAGGCGGCGGTGGCGATCGAGAGGCTGTCCGCGGACAGCACGCGCTCGGCGACCTCGAAGGAGGACCGGGTGCGCGTCGACGCCTCGTAGAAGAGGTTGATGACGGTTTTGCCGCGGAGAGTCGGGACCTTCTTGATGGGCCGGTCGAGGATCTCCTTGAGCCCGTCGGCGGTGTCGAGGATCGTCTGGATGTCCTGGGCCTCGAGGGGCTCGATGCCCAGGAGGTGCCGATGCGGAAAGCTCACCGCTTCCTCCGCGGCGCCGGGCGGGACACCGGCTTCGCCTTCGCCCGCGCCGGCCGGGCCTTCGCCGCGGGCTTCGCGGCGCGTGCCGGCGACTTCTGGATCAGGACCACCTCGTCCTTCCCGTCCTCCTCGCGGACCAGCACCTGCACGGCCTCCTCGCGGGACGTCGAGAGCGAGCGGCCGACGTAGTCGGCGCGGATGGGCAGCTCGCGGTGGCCGCGGTCCACCAGCACGGCGAGCTCGATGCGCGCGGGGCGGCCGAAGTCGATGAGCTGGTCGAGGGCGGCGCGGACGGTGCGCCCGGTGAAGAGCACGTCGTCGACGAGCACCACGGTGCGACCGTCGATCGAGAAGAGGATGTCGGTGCCCTTGGTGATGGGCTGTGCGGCGAGGCTCGTGAAATCGTCCCGGTAGAGCGCGATGTCGAGGGCGCCCACCGCCGGCTCCGCCCCCGCCGCCTCGGCGATGAGCCGGGCGAGGCGCCGGGCGAGCGGCACGCCACGGCTGCGGATGCCCACGAGGGCGAGACGCTTCGTGTCCGGGTGGCGCTCGAGGATCTCGTGCGCGAAGCGCGAGAGGGTCCGGGCCATCCGGCCCGCGTCCATGAGGATGACGCTCGGCAAAGCGCGCGCATGCTACCCCGTCGGGCCCCGGCGGACAAGCCCCGGCTCAGTCGAGGATCGCGCGCAGGCCCGCGGCCGCAGAGCGCGTCGTGGACGGAGTCGCCCACGATCACCGCATCGGGTCCCTCGAACGCGATCCCGGTGACCTCACGGGCGCTCTTCGGGAAGCGGGGGTAGGTCGTCGAGGGGCGCGCCGGGCGCCGCCGGGGCCACCGCGAGGCTCTCGTAGCTCGGGATGAAGGTGACCGGGTTCTCCTGTGCGAACGCGGGATCGAGGATCTCCGTGAGCACTCGCCCCTCCATGTCCCGCGCGACCGGCAGCCCCATCAGGTAGAGAATCGTCGGGGCGACGTCGAGGACCGACGCGCCCGCCGGAGTCGCCCCGGGCCGGATCCCCCCGCCCGCGACGAGGAGGACGCCGTCGGGCGCCCCGCCGTGCGAAGCAGCGGCGACCGCGGTGCCGGTCAGCACGCCCACGAGCCGCCGCCAGAGCGGAGTCGGCGCGAGCCCGTGGCCGGAGAGGACGATGAGCACGTCCCCGGGACCGAGGTCCCGCTCGATCTCCCCCACCCAACGCTCCACCAGCGAGGCGTAGCGGCTGAGCACGCGGCCGTAGCGGCGCGACTCTTCCGCGCGGACGTCGCCGAAGGCCTCGGGGTGCGCGTGCCGGTAGAAGAGGTGGCCCGCCGCGTCGTAGCCCTGGAACGCGACGACGAGGAGCGAGGGGGCGTAGGCCTGCCGCAGCACTTGCGCGGCCCGGGCGTAGGTGAGGTCGGGGGCCAGCGATCCCTCGGCCAGCGCCCGCAGGAGCGGGTCGTCGAGCGGAGCGGCGGCCGGAGCGGCGGCGCCCGCCAGGTCGGCGAGGAGGGCGGGGTCGAGGTCCCGCGGAGAGACCGCGCGCGCGCCGATCTCGGGGAGGAGGTCCCGCGGGAAGACGGCGCCCGCCGCGCGTCCGGGGTCGCCGTTCAGCAGGTGGAAGTAGGGGGAGACCACGAAGCC
>JBGPQQ010000393.1:0-4050 GCA_041489115.1 Vicinamibacteria bacterium
ACAACGAGACGAAGGACGCCGTCTTCGGCGACCGGATCATCCCGGCGGTGCGCCCGCTGGACCTCTCGAACCGCAACTGGGAGAACAGCTACAACCAGCCGGTGGGCCCGGACGACCCCGTCGAAGACCACCCGTACCTGATGTACGGAGAGGCGATGGGGGGAGAGCCGTTCCGAATGACCGACCTCGAGCGCCGGCCCGGGGGGCCCAGGGAGGCCCTCGTGGCTGCCCGCGCCACCATCCTCAACGAGTACGGCTGGCTGTGGCTGCGGCGCGACGGCGAGCCCACGGTGCTCACCGAGAAGCTCTACCCGAAGCTGCTGGGCCCGGGCTCGACGAAGGACGAGAGGCTCGAGCTGAACGCATACCTGCTCGCGGGCGAGACTGAGTACTGGCGCGCCCACCGGAACTACGCCGGCATCCTGCACTTCGTGTACCTCACCTGCAGCTACCCGGGCGTCTTCACGGCCGATCACTTCGAGGACGTGAAGACGCTGAAGCTGAACCGGTGGTTCGAGGACTACATGGGCGAGGCGATGAAACCCCTCGGCGTGTACCTCAACTTCTTCCAGCCGACGCTCCAGGGCGGGAAGGGCCGCTCGTTCCGCGTCATGATGGTCAACGACCTCTACGAGCCGGAGAGAGGCGAGCTGCGCCTGACGCTGGAGGCGGAGGACGGACGGGAGGTCGCGCGCGCGGCGAAGCCGTTCGCGATCGCGCCGCTCGGGACGCTGAGCCGCGACCTTGAGCTCGTGGCGCCGGGAGCGCCCGGCCGCTACCAGCTGAAGGCCACCGCGATCGCCGAGAGCGGAGCCACGACCCTCAGCCGGCGAAAGGTGTCGATCGAAGGCCGGTAGGCCCTCGGCCGCGAGCCTGCACCCACTCGTGCATGTGGCGGAGGAGGGACCCGGGCTGCCGCCGGCGGCGTTGACGCCCGGCGCCGCCGCGGCGAGAATCGTCGCGGATGAAGTACCTCACGACGCTCGGGGTGGCCCGCGAGCTGAACGTCAGCAAGCAGACGCTGCTCAACTGGCTCTACGCGAAGAAGGTCCCGGAGCCCCCGCGCAACCGCAACGGCTACCGGTTGTGGAGCCCGGCCCGGGTGAGCCTCGTCCGCCAGCTCATCCGCGAGGGGCGGCTCCACCGGCGCACCGTCATCCACCGCGAGCCGGTCGACGACCCGGTGGTCGTGCTAGAGGTCGCGCGCGAGGTGAGCCAGTTCCTGAAGGACGCCGACATCCCGGTCCGTCGGTTCGTGCGGGAGCTGAACCTCGTGCACCGGCGCCGCGAGCGCAAGCGGACGGACCCGGCACGCCGCCGATAGCCGCGCCCGGCGCTCACTCCCACGGGATGTCGGGCATCAGGAGCCGCTCGACGGGCTTCCCGCCCTCGAGGTGCGAGGCGCAGATCTCGACGAGGTCAGCGGGCGAGACACCCGCGTACCACACGTTGTCCGGCTGGACGGCGATCGTCGGCCCTCGGCTGCAGTGCTTGAGGCAGTACGTCCGGTTCGCCATGACCCGACCCTCGAGCCCGCGCTCGCGCAGGAGCGCCTTCAGCCGGTCGAAGAGGTCCTGGCTGCCCTTCTCGCCGCACGACCCCTTCGGGTTGCCCGGGGGGCGCGCGTTCACGCATACGAGAACCTGTCGCTCGGGCTTCGGCACGGGGCTCCTCCTCGTCGAGGTGCGACACGCCGCACCGGGCGGCGCGTGCCGGGAGTATACCTTCCCGTGCTAGGCTCGATGCCGTGTGATCCCTTCAAGGAGAAAGAGAGAAGTATGATGACCACCCGCCGGACGCTGGCGGCCGCCGGTGTCGCCGCCCTGCTTTCCGTTCCCGCCCTGGCCGAGGACCTGACCGTCGTGTTCAAGACGATCGGGAGCGGGGGCGGGGGGACCTCGACGAGCTACTACTCGAGCGAGAAGATGAGGACGGGCGGCGCCGACAGCGAGACGATCTTCGAGTACGCCGCCGGGAAGATCACCGCGATCGACCACAAGAAGAAGGAGTACTCCGAGATCACCCTCGCCGAGATGGAGGCCGCCATGAAGGCGGCCCAGGAGAAGATGGAGCAGGCGAACGCGCAGATGAAGGAGCAGATGGCGTCGATGCCGCCCGCGGTGCGCGAGAAGATGGAGCAGATGACGGGCGGGGTCGCCTCCTCCGTGACCGTGACGAAGGGCGGCACGCGCCAGGTGGCCGGCTACACCTGCCAGGACTACGCGGTGGCGATGGGCCCGGCGATGACCACGAAGATCTGCGCCACGACCGCGCTCAAACCCCCGGCCCCGAACGTGGACGGCCGGAAGGTCGCGTCCTTCGCCGGCTCGGCCGCCACGATGGCCAACAACCCCATGTTCAAGAGCATGGGGAAGATGGCGGACGAGATGAAGAAGATCGAGGGCTTCACGATCGCCGAGTCCACCTCGATGAAGGTCATGGGCCGGAGCATGGACAGCTCGAAGGAAGCGGTGGAGATCAAGAAGGGCCCGATCCCCGCCTCGGCCTTCGACGTGGCCACGATCGCGAAGGGCTACAAGAAGGTCCCGCACCCCCTTACGAAGATGAAGTAGCCCCATGGACGCGCTCGTCGGCACCGGCTGGCTCGCCCGCGAGCTGGGGCTGGACCGGCCGGTGCCATCCGGGACGCGCGTCCCGGAGGCGACGCTCCGCGTCGTCGACGTGAGGTGGTACCTCGATCCCGCCCGCCGGGGCCGCGACGCCTGGCGGGCGGGCCACGTCCCCGGCGCCGTCTTCCTCGACGTGGACGAGGACCTCTCCGCGCCGGGCGGCGGCCGCGGGCTCCCGGCGGGCCGCCACCCCTGGCCGTCCGAGGAGCAGGTCGCCCGCGTGATGGGGGCGGCCGGCATCGGCCCGGGCGCGCGCGTCGTCGCCTACGACGACGCCTCGGGCTCGGTGGCGGCGCGGCTCTGGTACCTGCTGCGCGCCCACGGCCACCACGACGTGGCCGTCCTCGACGGGGGCTTCGCGAAGTGGCAGGCGGAAGGCCGAGAGGTCGCGGCCGGCGAGACCCGCGTCGCTCCCGTCGCCTTCACCGGCCGGCTGCGCTCCCGCTTCGTGATCGACAAGGACGGCCTGATCGCCGAGCACCGCCGCCGGCTCGTCCTCGACGCGCGGGCGGCGGAGCGCTACCGCGGCGAGACGGAGCCGATCGACCCGCGGGCCGGCCACGTCCCGGGCGCGAAGAGCGCGCCGTGGACGGGAAACGTCACGTCCGGCCCCGTGCCGGTGTTCCTGCCGGCCGCCTCGCTCCGGAAGCGCTACGAGTCACTCGGCGCCGCCCGCGAGGAGCCGGTCGTCTATTGCGGCTCCGGGGTCAACGCCTGCCACGATCTCCTCGCCCTGCACCTGGCGGGCCTCCGCGGCACGCTCTACGCGGGCTCGTGGAGCGAGTGGTCGTCCGACCCGTCGCTCCCCGCCGCCACCGGGGAGGAATGACGCTCAGAACCGCCAGGAGAGGCCGAGGCGGAGGATGCGCGGGCGCACGATCTCGCGCGTCCGGTTGAAGGCGGCGAGCTCCACGTCGCGCGCCACCTGGAGCTTCGTCGCGGAGTTCGCCACGTTGAAGACGTCGAGGGCGACGGTGAGGCGGCCGGGGCCGAGCGCGAAGGCGCGGGCGAGCCGCGCGTCCGCGAGCACGAGGCTCGGCAGGCGATGGGTGTCGATCGTGGGCGACACGAGGACGTTCTTGGAGCCGGAGGTCGGGTCGCCCGTGCTGCCGACCTGGAAGTAGGGGATGGGGAAGCCGTCCCGCGCGTTCACCACCGCCGCCGCCTCGAGGCCCCACGGGAGGCGGGCGAGCACCGAGCCACCCGCCATCCAGCGCGCGTTGACGAAGACGTCGTCGCACCCGAGGCCGCCCGGGCGGACGACGATCCGGCCGAAGTCCTGGAGCGGCGCAGCCTCGAGCGGGGTCGGGTCCTGCACCGCGAGGTCGCGGTCGAGGAAGCGCTCCCACCAGTCCATGAACGCCCCCCAGGCGCGCCAGTCCACCCGGCTCGCGATCCGGCCGCTCGCCGCCGCGGAGAC
>JBGPQQ010000394.1:0-4045 GCA_041489115.1 Vicinamibacteria bacterium
CTCGGCCGCCTCGAGCCGGGGATCGACCTCGGCCTCGACGACGGCGAGGTCGCCGTCGCGCCGGAGCTGCTCGAGGAACGCGCGCAGGTCGGGGAAGGAAGGATCGGTCACCGTGGGTCGCTCCTCCCGCATTCTCCCGTGCCCGTACAGCAGCGACAAGCCATCGCCGCACGGCTACGGCGCCTGATGGCAACGAGCAACTGCTGCCACTGGGCGCCCGCGGCGGTGGGCGCCCCGGGTCGTCTCCTCGCTCGCTCAGTCCCGCGGGTGAACCATTCGCTCGCCTCGGAGCGCCCGGGTCGCCTCCTCGGGCGGGCGCATAGCCCGTAGCAGCTGGCACCGGGCGTCCGGTGGCAACAGGCGGCCGCCTTTAGACGATCGGCTCGGGCTTGCGGGAGGCCGCGGGGCGGAGCGCCGGCGCGGCCGTCCGCGGCGCGGGCTCGAAGCTCTCGCGCCAGGCCCGGAGAACGGCCGGGATGTGCCCGGGGAAGGCCACGTCGGCGGGCAGGTCGTCCGGCGCGAACCAGCCGATCTGCGCCACCTCGTTCGGGTCGATCCGCTCCTCGGCCGGGCCCTCGGCCGCCGCGTGGAAGTAGATGTTGAGGGTGACCTTGTCGGCCTCGGGGCCCTCGGGCGCGTAGGTGTCGATCCACATCCCGAGGACGTCCCCCACCCGCACGGCGAGCCCGGTCTCCTCGCGCACCTCGCGGGCCGCGGCGTCGGCCGGGTGCTCCCTCGGCCCGCAGAACCCGCCGGGGATGTCCCAGGCGCCCCGCCAGGGCTCGTGCGCGCGGCGCACGAGCATCAGCTTCCCGCGACGGGTGACCAGCGCGCCCGCGCACGGCTTCGCGTCGAGCCAGTGGCTGGTGTCGCAGGAGCGGCAGGTGACGGGCGGCGGGGACGGCAGCGGCGCGGCGCAGTTGGAACAGAACCGCGGCAGAGCCATGGTCTCGAGCCTCCGAAACCGCGACCTTACTATACCCCCCGCCGCCGCGGGCGCAAGGCTCTGCTACGCTCACGGCCGAGCATGCCCGAGCTGCCCGAGGTCGAAACCGCCCGCCGGCGGGCCGAGCGGGCCCTCCGTGGCCGCCGCATCGCGGCGGTGGCCGTCGTCCCCGACCCGATCGTCTACGACGGCGTGACCCCGTCGCGCTTCGCCGCGGCGCTGCGCGGCCGGCGCGTCCGGGCGGTCCGCCGGAAGGGCAAGCACCTCTGGATGGAGCTCGACCGCCGCCCCTGGCCGCTCTTCCACTTCGGCATGACGGGCTCCTTCGAGATCTACCACGACGGGGTTCCGCGCCCGCGGTTCTGGAAGGTCGAGATCGCGACGGAGGACGGAACGCACCTGGCGATGAGCGATCCGCGCCGCCTCGGCCGCCTTCGGCTGCGCCGGAGCCCGGAGACCGAGGACCCGCTCTCCCGCCTCGGCTTCGACGTCCTGGAGGGACTGCCGCCGGCGCGCGAGCTCGCGTCGCTCCTCTCCCGCCGCGGCGGGCCCGCGAAGTCGGTGCTCCTCGACCAGTCCCTCTTCGCCGGCGTCGGGAACTGGATCGCGGACGAGGCGCTCTACCAGGCCGCGATCGACCCGCGCCGCCCCGCGTCCTCGCTGGCGCCGGGCGAGGTGGCCCGCCTGCGCGCCCGGCTCCACGCCATCGTGCGCCGCGCCGTGGACGTCGAGGCGGACGACCGGCGGTTCCCGCGGACGTGGCTCTTCCACGACCGCTGGGGGCGCGAGGAGGGCGCCCGCACCGCGCGCGGGGAGCGGATCGTCCACCTCACGATCGGCGGCCGCACGACCGCCTTCGTCCCGTCCCGGCAGCGTCCGTCCCCGTCGTCTTCCGGCCGGCGGGGACGCTAGCGCCGCCGGGCCGTCACCCACGCGTCGGCCATCGAGCCGAGCCAGAGCGCGACGATCCCCAGCGTCGCCCAGAAGAAGAACGACGCGTTCTGGCGCTGGATCTCGGCCGCCAGGCGGAAGGGCAGGGCGGGGTCGAGGAGCGCTTCGGCCTCGTCCGGCATCAGCCGCTGCGTCTCGCGCATCACGCGGGCAACCACCGCCACGAGCAGCGCCACGCTCGATCCGCCGAAGGCCAGCGCGCGCCAGGGGTGGCCGCACGTCAGCTGGCCGAGTCCCGGGAAGACGAGGCCGGAGAGGAGCACCGGCCTCCAGGGACCGCGCGGGCGCGCCTCCCCCGTCACGGCGCGGCCAGGGCGAACGAGCGCAGCGAGGGAGTGCCGTGAGAGACGAAGAGAGCCGGGAAGGCCATCACCTGGCTCCTCGGACCTCCGACGTGATCCCGCGCACTCGCACCCTCCGCGCGCGGGCTCTATGATCGGGCCGTCGTGCCCACGCTCCCCGCCACTATAGACCGCGGCCCGCGCCCGTACCAGAACGTGTCGCCCGAGGAGGCCGAGGAGCTGCTGGCGCTGGGGGCCGTCGTCCTCGACGTGCGGACGCCGCGCGAGCACGAGGAGCTCGGTCACATCCCCGGCGCGCTGCTGCTGCCGGTCGAGCTCGTGTCCGCCGCCCCCGCCGTGCTCCCGGACGACGGCCGCCCCGTCGTGGTCGTCTGCGAGCACGGCGTGCGCTCGCGCCAGGCGGCGGCGCTCCTCGCCGAGGCGGGGATCACGGCGTGCAACATGGCCGGCGGGATGTCGCGCTGGACGGGGCCGCGCGTGCACGAGCCGTCGCCGGTGAGCGGGCCCTCGCCGTGGCTCCTCGCGAACGCGCACCTGGCGCCACGGGGCGCGAGGACGCTCGACGTGGCCTGCGGCCGTGGGCGGCACGCGCTCCTCCTCGCGGGCGGCGGCTTCCCGGTGCGCGCGGTGGACCGCGACCCCGGGCAGGTCCAGTGGCTGAACGCCCTCGCGCGCCGGCTGCAGCTCCCGCTCGATGCCGAGGTGGTGGACCTCGAGAGCGCCGGCGCGGACCTTGGCGCGGAAGAGTGGGAGCTCGTCCTCGTCTTCAACTACCTCCACCGCCCGCTCTTTCCCGCGCTCGTCCGCGCGCTGAAGCCGGGCGGAGTGCTGCTCTGCGAGACCTACACGAAGGAGCAGGCGAAGCGGGGGCGCCCCACGAACCCCGATCACCTCCTCGAGCCGGGCGAGCTGCCCCGGCTCGTCCTCCCGCTCGAGGTGCTGCGTCAGCGCGAGGGCGAGCTCGAGGGGCGGGCGATCGCGTCCGTGGCGGCGCGCAAGCCGTCGTCCCGGCCCTCGCGCAGCACGGCCGCGAGCCAGGCGACCGACGCGGCGAGCGTGGCGGCCGCGCCGAAGATCCAGAAGCACCTCGCCCAGGCGGCGGCCCCGCCCTCGAGGGGCGCGGGCACGAGGACGCCGGGGGCGAGGAAGAGGTAGAAGCCGACGAGCCCGGCGGTCGCCGCCGCGGCGTGGAGCGCGCTGAGCCGTCCCGGCCGCACGAGCCCGAGAGGGACCACCCACAGCAGGTACTGCGCGCTCTGCAGGCCGTAGAGCGAGGAGAACGCGAGCAGCGTGGCGAGGCTCGCGCGCCCCGCGCCGAGCCGCAGCCGCCCCGTCTTCACCGCGAGGAGGAGAGCGGCCCAGGCGCCGAGGAAGACGGCCTTCGAGACGAGAGAGGCCACCGGCCAGAAGCGGGCCTCGCTCCTTGGCAGCGCGCCGGTCGCGAGCCACCTGGCCCCGCGCAGGACGCCCGTCCAGCCGAAGTCGGCGATGCCGCCGTAGGCCAGGAGCTCGCGGCGGAGGGCGTTCCAGTCGGCGACGGCGAACGGCAGGAGCAGCAGCACGCCGGGCACGAGGGCGAGCGTGGCGTAACGCGCGGCGGAGCGCCACGTGGCCCGTCCCTCGAAGGCGAGGAAGGGGAGAACGAGGACGGGGAATGACTTCGTGGCGATCGCGGCGGAGAGCGCGAGGGCCGAGGCGTCGCGCCTCTCCCGGGCCAGCGCCTCGACCGCGAGCAGGAGGAAGAGGAGCGGGACGGCGTCGAACTGGCCGTGGACGGAGCCGACGAGAAGGCTCACCGGGTGGACGGCGTAGAGCCACGGCGCGAGCGGCGAGGCGCGGCCGGCGC
>JBGPQQ010000395.1:0-4031 GCA_041489115.1 Vicinamibacteria bacterium
ACGTCATCGACCTGCCGACGAACCTGCGTCTGCCGAGGCACAAGCTCGCGCTCCGGCTGACCCACCGCTTCGCCCGGCCGCTCGGCGAGGGCGACTTCTCCGGCCTGCTCGCCGACTTCTTCGGCTTCGACAGCGGGGCCCAGATCGGCGTCGGCCTCCGCTTGGGCCTCTTTCGCGGCACGCAGCTGGGCCTCTACCGCACGAGCGACCGCACCATCGAGATCCTCGCGCAGCAGGAGCTGCTGCGCGAGGGAAAGAGCCCGCTGGGCCTCTCGCTCGCGGCCTCGATCGAGGGCCTGGACAACTTCGGGCTCACCGACGCGCCGCCCGAGGCCGCGCCGCTCCACGAGTTCTCGCCGTCGATCGGCCTCGTCCTCTCGCGGAAGCTCGGCACCCGCGGTGCGGTCTACGCCGTGCCGTCCTGGGTGGGGAACACGCGGGTCGTGCCCTCGGCGCCGGGCACCTCGGACGGCACCCTGGTGCTCGGCCTCGGGGCGCGGCTCCGGCTGACCGGAACGATGTCCGTGCTCGGCGAGGTCCACCCGCGTCTCGCCGGCTACCGGGGCGACCTCGGCTCGGGCGATCCCGCCTCCACCGTCACGTTCGGCCTGGAGTGGCGCGTGGGCGGGCACGCCTTCCAGCTCAACTTCTCGAACGCCCTGGGCACGACCCCCGCCCAGGTCGCTCGGGGCGCGCAGGGCCTCGACGGCTGGTTCATCGGCTTCAACCTGACGCGGAAGTTCTTCTGACGGGGGTGGTCTTTGCATGGAGGATGAAATGTCCCAGGAACAGGGTCTGACCCGGCGCGAGTTCACGGTGGCCTCGGCGCTGGCGATGCTGAGCGGTGTCGCGATCACGATCTCGTCGGCGTGCGGCGGGGGGTCCTCGCCCTCCACGCCGTCGCCCACCCCCACTCCGGCCCCGGCTGCCGACAAAGTGGGGACGATCTCCGACAACCACGGGCACAGCGCCGTGGTCACCGCCGCCCGCCTGACGGCCGGGGCCGCGTTCAGCCTGGACATCCAGGGCACGGCCTCCCACCCTCACACCGTCGAGCTGACGGCGGCCGAGCTGACTTCCATCGCCGCCAACCAGCGGGTGTCGAAGTCTTCGAGCACGAACAACGGGCACGACCACACCGTCACCTTCAACTAAAGTCTCCCTCTCTTGTCGCCGGGGGGCTCCCTCCCGGGCGCGCCGGCCTCTCTCGCCGTCCCGGCGCCGCTCGGGTCCCCCCGGAGAGACGATCCCAAGTCCCTTCTCACCCCGGTCCACCGATGCGCCGGCTTCTGCTCGTGCTGATCGCGCTCTTCGCCCTCGCCGGCCTCGGGACGCTGGCGTGGTGGCGGTCGCACAACGTCGGCCCCGTGCAGCGGGGCGCCCGCCTCGCGGCCGAGCGCGGCTGCCTGTCCTGCCACGGGCCGGGCGGGCGCCTGGCCGACCCAGACGGCACGCACGGGATCGGCAGCGTCCCCTCGTTCGAACACGACGACGTGAAGGCCTACGCCCGGAGCGAGACCGAGATCCGCGAGTGGATCCTCGACGGGAAGCCGCGCCGCCTCCGCGGGGAGCCGGTCGCCGAGCCGGCCCCGCTGCTGCGGATGCCCGCCTGGCGCAGCCGGCTCTCGCCCGCCGAGGTCGATCATCTCGTCGCGTACGTGAAGGCCGTCTCCGACTTCGATCCGCTGCCCGAGGCCGTGGCGGTGGGCCGGGCCGCCGCCGCCCGCCTCGGCTGTTTCTCCTGCCACGGACTCGAGGGCCGCTTCGACACGCCGAACCCGGGCTCGCTCAAGGGCTACGTCCCGGCCTGGAGCGGAGCGGACTTTCCGGAGCTGGCGCGCGACGACGGCGAGATCCGCGAGTGGATCCGTGACGGCGGCCCGAAGCGGCTGCGCGAGAACCCGGTGGCGGCGTTCTTCCTGCGGCGGCAGGCGATCCGGATGCCCGCGTACGCCGGCCGGGTGAGCGAGGACGAGGTCCGGCAGGTCACCGCCTACATCCGCTGGCTGCGGTCCGGGGCCGCTCCCGTGCCCTGAGCCCCGCGCCGCGATCGAGGCCCTGATCAGGGAGCAGGGCTGGAGGGCCGCACCACCCGCACGTCGTAGACGACACCCGTCGAGCTGCCGGGCACCGGCCGGAACGTCACGCGCACCCGGTCGCGGCCCTGGCCGAGCCTCCCGGGAATCGCGTACTCCACCGGGTAGACCTCGCCCGGGCGGTCGTCGAAGAGCGACTGCGTCCCGACGACCTCGCCCTCGACGAGCACCTCGAAGCGGTGCCGGCGCGTCTCGCCCCCCCAGTAGGTCGCGCGCACCGCCGCGGGGCCGGAGGGCGGGAGCTTCAGCGCGTACCCGAAGCCGCCGCCCGAGCGCGCGGCGCGGTAGCGACGGCCCTCGAACCAGCCGCTGTCGGAGCGCGTCTCCTCGAGCGCGTGGGCCGTCTCCTCGGCCGGGGTGCCAGCCGTGACCGCGTCGACGGTGCGAGCCGCGAGATCGGCCGACTGCCGCCCGGCCTCGGCCGTCTCATGTGCGCGGCGCTCGGCCCAGGCGCTTTCCGTCAGGACGTCGAAGTAGACCGTGTAGCGCCGGTCCGCCAGGCGGAAGAACGGGCGCAGCTCGACGTCGCGCGGCCGGCCGAGGCCGTCCGTGCGGAAGGAGAGGGGGCTGCCAGTCGGCTTCACGCGGGCCAGGGCCTCCGCCGGGCTCCCGGCCACGAGCGTCGGCGCCTGCGGTGGCTCCTCCGCGCGCATCTCGGGCGCCATGGGCCCGTGCCGTGCCCGCGCGTCGAGACCCTCCGCCCCGAGGTCGGCGGCCAGCACGATCGGGCCGTACAGGAACGCGCCCCGGTCCGGGTCGTCGGGCGTGGCCTCGAACCGCAGGCCCATCGGCACGCGCGCCTCGACCACGTCGCCGTCGCGCCACTCGCGCTCGACCGTCGCGTACGAGCCGGGCCGGCTGTCGACCGGCTGCGCCTGCCCGTTCACGCTCACCGCGAAGCCTTCCCTTGCCCACGCCGGGTGGCGCACGCGCAGGGCGAAGCGCGCCGGCTTCTCGAGATGCAGGGCGAGCCGCGTCCGGTCCTCGTCGGGGAAGCGGGTCTCCTGGCGGACGGTCAGGCCCTTCTCCCGCCAGGTGAGCTCGGAGGCGAGGAAGAGGTTGACGAGAAGGGAGTCGCCGTGCCGGGCGTAGATCGCCTCGCCGTAGCGGGCCGGGTTCTCCATCCCGGTCCCCACGCAGCACCAGAAGGAGTCCTCCGGTGTCGAGTAGCTGCGCCACGCCCCCGGTTTCAGTGCGACGTAGTAGGTGACCATCCCGGTCGCGGGGTCCTGCGAGGCGAGGATGTGGTTGAAGAGGCCCCGCTCGTAGAAGTCGATCCGCGCCGGGTCGGCGTCCCGCAGGAAGAGCCGGCGCGAGAGCTTCAGCATGTTGTAGGTGTTGCAGGTCTCGGCGGTGGACTCGCCGAGGTGGCGGGAGAGCTGGGCGACCGGGGAGAAGTGCTCGTCCTCGCTGTGGCCGCCGATCGCGTACGAGCGGTGGAGCGCCACCCGCTGCCAGAACGTCTCCGAGACCGCGCAGTAGCGCGGCTCGCCCGTGACCTCGCAGTCGCGGGCGGCGCCGATGGCCTTGGGGATCTGGGTATTCGCGTGCAGGCCGTCGAGCGGGTCCTCGCCTCGCGCCAGCGGGTCGAAGACCGCCCGGTGGTCGAAGAGGCGGGCGAGGCGCAGGTGCTCCTCATCCCCGGTCGTCACGTAGAGCTCGGTGAGCACGTCCTGCATCCCGCCGAACTCGGTCTCGAGCATCTTCTGCCACTGCTCCTCGGTGAGGCGCTTCGCGCGGAAGCCCACCCACGCGGCCATGCTCCTCACGGCCTCGAGGGCCGCCGGGTCGCCGGTGGCCCGATGGACGTCGAGGAGGCCGGCCATGATCTTGTGGAGCGTGTAGTACGGCGCCCAGACGCCCTTGCGGGCCTCGACTCTGTCGAACAGCTCCTCGGGGAAGGCGGAGAGGTAGCCGGGACTCATCCCGCGCGAG
>JBGPQQ010000396.1:0-3986 GCA_041489115.1 Vicinamibacteria bacterium
AGGGCCCGCCGGAGGCAATCGCGAAGCTCGACACGCCGACCGGCCGGGCGCTGGCGGGGGCCGGACTGGGCGACGACAGCCGGGACCACGGCACGCCAGGGCGCCCGCGCTCGGTCGCCGGGGCGGGTTCGCCGGAGCGAGCGCATGGGTCGCCCGCGGGACTAAGCGAGCGGAGCGCGAAACCCGCCCCGGACACCCGCCGCATCCGCATCGTGGGCGCGCGCGAGCACAACCTGCAGGGCGTGACCGTGGACATCCCGCGGGACAAGCTGGTGGCGGTAACCGGCGTCTCCGGCTCCGGCAAGTCGACCCTCGCTTTCGACGTGCTCTTCGCCGAGGGCCAGCGGCGCTTCCTCGACTGCCTCTCGACCTACGTACGCCAGTTCATCCGGCCGCTGGCCCGACCCGAGGTCGATCGGCTGGAGGGCGTGCCGCCCACCGTCGCCCTCGAGCAGAAGCTCTCGCGCGGGACACCGCTCTCGACCGTCGGCACGTCGAGCGAGGTCTACCACCACCTGCGCCTCCTCTGGTCGCGCCTCGGCACCGTCCACTGCCCGAACTGCGGCCTGCCCGGGCAGGTCGTCGACGCCGCCGCTCTCGCCGCGCGCGTGGCCGAGGATTTCCCCACCGGCGACCTGACCGTCCTCGCGCCGCTCGTGCGGCGCCGCAAAGGTTTCCATCTCGACGCGATCGCCGCCGTGGCGAAGAAGGGGATCGCCGAGGTGCGCATTGACGGCACGCTGCACGACGCCGCGAAGCCACCGCGCATCGACCGCTTCCAGATCCACGACGTCGAGGCGGTGGTGGAGCGGCTCACCGCAGGCCGACGCCGTGCGGCCCGCCTCGAAGAGGCCATCGCCCGCGCTCTCGAGCTCGGCGGCGGAGCCGTGACGGCCGTGGCCGGGGGCGCCGAGCGGTTCTACTCGACCCGCCGCTCCTGCCCGAGCTGCGGCACGGGCCTCCCGGCCCCGGACCCGCGCCTTTTCTCCTGGAGCCAGAAGTACGGAGCCTGCCCTGAGTGCGAAGGCTTCGGCGCGCCGCGGGTCGAGGAGGACGGCGAGACCCGCCGGGCCGAGGGTGTGGCCTGCCGCGCCTGCGGCGGCACGCGCCTGCGGCCCGAGGCCCGCGCGGTGAAGATCGCCGGTCGCCACATCGGGGACGTCGCCGCCCTGACCGTCACCGAGGCCCGCGCCTGGTTGGGAACGCTCGAGGGCCAGCTGCCCGAGGAGGTGCGCGAGCGGGTCTGGCCGGAGCTCACGCTGCGGCTCGACCTCCTGGACCGACTGGGCCTCGGCTACCTGACCCTCGAGCGGGGGGCGGACACGCTCTCGACCGGAGAGGCCCAGCGCATCCGCATCGTGGCCGCCCTCGCCTCGAACCTGCGCGGCGTCTGCTACGTCCTCGACGAGCCGACGGTGGGCCTCCACCCGCGCGACGACGAGGCCCTCACGAAGGCCCTCCTCGGCCTGCGCGACCGCGGCAACACCGTTGTGGTGGTCGAGCACGAGGAGAGCGTCATCCGCGCCGCCGACCACGTGGTGGACCTCGGCCCCGGCGCGGGGCCGCACGGCGGCCGCATCGTGGCCGAGGGGTCGCCACGGGAGGTCGCCCGCGTGAAGGAGTCGGTCACCGGCCTCTGGCTGCGCGGCGAGGGCGAGCACCCGCCGTGGCCACGGCGCCGCCTGAAGGACGCCGACCGGCTCACCGTCGTCGGCGCCCGACTCCACAACCTGCGCGACGTCACCGTGGACGTGCCCCTCGGCCGCCTCACCGTCGTGACCGGCGTCTCGGGCTCGGGCAAGTCCACGCTCGTGCGCGACGTCCTCTTCCGCGCGGCGAAGGCACGCCTGGCCGGCAAGCGCCTGCCACCGGTGCTCCGTGACCTGAAAGGGCTACGCGGGGTGGCCCGCACCCTCGAGGTGGACGAGTCGCCGATCGGCCGCACGCCGCGATCGGTCCCCGCGACCTACGTCGGGATCATGGACGCGATCCGGACGCTCTTCGCCGCGGTCCCCGACGCGCGGGCCCTCGGCTACGGCCGCAGCCGTTTCTCCTTCAACGTGAAGGGCGGCCGCTGCGAGCGCTGCGAGGGCCAGGGCCGGCTGCGCGTGACCATGTCCCTCCTGCCCGACGTCTACATCCCCTGCGAGTCCTGCCAGGGCCGTCGCTACAACGCCGACACGCAGGCGGTCCTGTTCAAGGGGAGATCCGTCGCCGAGGTGCTCGAGATGACGATCGACGAGGCGCGCGAGCACCTCTCCGCGGTGGGCGCGATCCGCCGGCCGCTCGACTTCCTGTCCGAGATCGGCCTCGGCTACCTGCGGCTCGGCCAGCCGTCGCCGACCCTCTCCGGCGGCGAGGCGCAGCGCGTCAAGCTCGCGGCGGAGCTCACCGCGCCCGGATTCGGCCCCTCGCTCTACATCCTCGACGAGCCGACGACGGGCCTGCACATGGCCGACGTGGCGAAGCTCGTCACCTCGCTCCACCGCCTCGTGGACCGGGGCGACACCGTGGTCGTCATCGAGCACAACCTCGACCTGGTCGCGGCGGCCGACTGCGTGATCGACCTCGGGCCCGAGGGCGGCGAGAGAGGCGGCACGGTCGTGGCCTGGGGCGCCCCGGAGCAGGTGGCGCGGTCGAGGGCTTCCCGCACGGCGCCCTACCTGCGGGCCCATCTCGGTCGGAAGGCTGGCTGAGAAGCTTTCTGGCGTATACTGGCGTCATGAAGTGCGCCAAGATTGGCGAGTTACGGGATGGCCTCTCCCGCTACATCGACCAGGTCCGCGAGGGCAACGAGGTCCTCGTGCTCGACCGCGACCGTCCGGTCGCCCGGATCGTTCCGGCCGGCGGCCCCCCGCCCGCGCCCGGCGGAGACGGCGAGCGGCTCCTCGACCTGGAGCGGCGCGGCCTCCTTCGCCGCGGTAAGGGCCGTTACCCGGCGGTGCTGAAGCGCAGGCAGCCGGTCAAGGTGCGCGGCAGCGTCCTGGCCGACCTCCGCTCGGAGCGGGAGTCGGGCTGGTGAGGTTCTGGGACACATCGGCCCTCCTCCCACTCTTCGTGGCCGAGAAGGAGAGCGCGCGCGTCCGGTCCTGGCTGCGCCGGGACCCGGTGGTGATCGTCTGGACGCTGACCCGCGTCGAGGTGCTGTCGGCCCTCGCCCGGCGGGAGCGTGAGGAGCCCTCGTCCGCGCGGGCACTGATTCGCGCCCGGACGCAGGTGCTCGCGGCGTGGGAGGAGTGGTCGGAGGTCGTCGCGCTCGAGCCGGTCCGGCGGCAGGCCGAGCGGCTGGTCTCCGTTCACCCGCTCCGGGCCGCCGATGCCCTGCAGCTCGGGGCGGCCCTCGTCGCCACCGATCGCGATCCAGGTGGACTCGAGCTCGTTACGTTCGACGAGAGGCTCGCGACCGCTGCCCTGAAAGAGGGCTTCTCCGTCCTCGGAGCCTGATCCGTCCGGACGGCTGGCGGGCCGGCCCCACGATGCTAAACTGCCGGCGTGATCGAACGGCTCCGCTCCGTGCTCGAGGCCGACCCTCGCGTCGCCTTCGCGATTCTCTTCGGCTCGCGGGGGCGCGGATCCGCGCACGATCGGAGCGACACCGACCTTGCCGTCGGGCTCGCTCGGGGGGCGCAGCTTTCCGTCACCGAGATCGGTGATCTCCTGTCCCGCCTCGAGACCGCGGCCGGGGGACGGGTCGACCTCGTCCTGCTCGACGAGGCGCGGCCGGGACTCGCCTATCGCGTGTTCCGCGACGGCCGAGTCGTCTTCGAGAGGGACCGCGCCGCCCTCGTCGAGCGAAAGGCCCGGGCCATCCTCGAGTACCTGGATTTCCGACCCATCGAGGAGACGTTCACCCACGCGGTGCTGGGGGCGGGCCACCGTGGTTGAAGGAAACCGTCTCGCTCGCCGCTCACTGGCTGGCCGACGCGGGACTGGACGTCCCCGGCAGCTCTACCGCCGACTGACGGCGCCCCCGTCCTTCTACCCGG
>JBGPQQ010000397.1:0-3981 GCA_041489115.1 Vicinamibacteria bacterium
CCCTTCTCACAACAGCGGGGGGTGGGCTGCCGGTGCCGGGGGCAGACGGGCCCGGCGTCCATAGCTTCTGGACGTTGGAGCAGGCACGGGGCGTGGTCGCCCAAATCCGGGAGGGCGGCCACGTCGTGCTGGTGGGGGCAGGATTTATCGCCTTCACGATTCTGAACGCCATTCGCGCCTTGAGGGCGCGACTGACCATCCTGGAGATCGCGCCCCAGATCCTGCCGCGGATGATCGACGGGACGGGCGCCGGCATCGTCGAGGACTGGCTGCGGCGCCACGAGGTCGCGATTCGCACCGGGGCCACGCTCACGGCTATCGAGGAGGCGCACGGCCGCCGGCGTCTCCGGTTTCGCGAGGGCGAGGATCTGCTGGCCGTCCTTCCGGTAGAAGCCGACGCCGGTCTTCTCGCCCAGCCAGCCGCGCTCGAGCATGGCCCGCATGAAGTCGGGGGTGCTAAAGACCTCGCGCTCGGGGTCGTCGGGGACGGCGTCGTAGAGGTTGGACCAGACCTTGACGCAGACGTCCACCCCGGCGATGTCGGCGGTGCGGAAGGTGGCGCTCTTGGCCCGGCCGATGGCGGGGCCGGTCAGGTAGTCGACCTCCTCGATCGTGAGATCGAGCTCCTGCATCGCCCGGATGGCCTGACCGAAGGCGTAGGAGCCGATGCGGTTGGCGATGAAGTTCGGGGTGTCCTTGGCGCGCACCATCCCCTTGCCGAGCACCTCGTCGCAGAAGGCGGAGATCTCCTCCACGATCCCGGGGTCGGTGTCGGGACCGGGGATTGTCTCCAGCAGCTTCAGGTAGCGGGGAGGGTTGAAGAAGTGGGTGCCCAGGAAGCGCCGGCGGAACTCCGGCGGGAGGTGCGACGTCATGGCCGCGATCCCCAGGCCGGAGGTGTTGCTGGTGACGATCGCGTGGGGCTTGACGGCGCGCGCCACCCTGGCGAAGAGCTGGCGCTTGACCTCGACGTCCTCGACCACGGCTTCGAACACCCAGTCCGCTTCGGCGAGCCAGGACCAGTCGTCCTCGAAGTTGCCGGGGCGGATGAGCGCCGCGTGCTCGGGGAGGTGAAGCGGGCTGGGCCGCAGCTTCTTCAGGGCCTCGAGCCCCTGGCGCGCGAGGGCACTGCGATCGGGGGCGGGGGAGGGCAGGTCCAGCAGCACCACCTCCAGCCCCTGCCCCGCCGCGTGGGCCGCGACCTGGGCCCCCATCGTGCCCGCTCCCAGGACGACGAGCTTCCGGATGTCGGTCTTCATGAGGTCACCTGCCTCTGCGCCCGGACGCCACCGCGGCCAGGGCCGGACGGACGCGGGAGGCCGTGCCGGGCACCGCTGCTCCCTGCAGGAAGAGGTCCACCACGGGGGCCGCCAGATCCTTCAGCGGGTATCGCTTTTCGGCGAGAAGCCACGACGTGACGGTCTCGTCGAGGGCCCCGAAGAGCATCTTGGCGGCCAGCTTGCGATTGATGTCGGCGCGCAGGCTGCCGTCCCGCTGCCCCTTCTCCATCACCTCGTCCAGCAGCTCGAAGTAGTCGCGGAGCCAGGAGGCGGTGAAGCGCTGCATGAAGCGGGTCGACTGGCGCAGCTCCACCTGGAAGACCGCCGCCAGGTCGCGGTTCTCGCCCAGGACGGTGAGATGGCGCTCGGCGATGGCGAGCAGGCGCTCCGGGGCGGAGGGGAGCGCTCGCACCGCATCGCGCGCCTGCACCACGTGCTCGGACATCACCTCGTCGAACAGGCGGACCAGGATGTCTTCCTTGTTGTGGAAGTAGAGGTAGATGGTGCCGTCCGCCACCCCCGCCTTCTTCGCGATATCCGAGACGCGCGCGGCGAAGTAGCCCTTGCGGGCGAAGACGCTGACCGCTGCCTCGAGAATGCGCCGTCCTTTGTCTGCCGTCTTGGGTCGCGCCATGCGGTGCCTTCCCATACTGAATGAGGGCTCATTCAGTATCACGTCACACCGTCCGGCCCGTCAAGTCGGGACCACGAGGCCCTGGACGCCGGTCCCGGTGGCCGCTCGCGCTCCTGTCGTGCCAATTGGCGCGGGTGTAACATCGAAAAAAGAGCGTCCGATGCGCCCGCCTGGTCTCGCCCTCGCGCTCGGTGTCGCCGCCATTCTCGCGCCGGGCTGCGGTGACGGCAGCCTGCCGATGGTCCTGCCCACGCCCACCCCGGCGGCCACGCCGACGCCCGGGCTCGGCACCGAGGTCGTGGTCGGGCCGCACACGGGGCCGACCGAGATCACGTTCCTGGCCGCGGAGCCGCCGCCGGGGTCGACGATCACCGGCTGCGGGGCGAACGCGAGCGGGTGCGTCGGCCGGGTGCGCATGCGCTTCCGCCTCCTCTCCGCGAGCGGCGGGCCCGTCCTCGACGCGATCGGCTTCCTCCACGCGACGACCAAGCTCGCCTGCTACCGCGGCGCGACGGGCCGGCTCGACCTGCTTCCGGGCGTGCCCAGCGAGGTCGTCATCGTCTTCGACCAGCCCGACGCGGCCGCCTGCGCGATGCCCGCCACGATCGCCAACATGAAGGTGGTCCTGAACGCACCCGTCCAGACGGACGGTCTGCAGGAGTGGGCGGTCCGGTACGAGTTCCGGCCCTGAATCGCCCCCGTTCGGTGCGATCAGTCCGGGGCCGCCAGCCCGGCTCGGAGCCGGGCGAGGGCCTCGGGGAAGGACCGACCCCGGCCCAGGTGGTATTCGACCCAGGCCGTCAGCGCGTTCGACCCCTGTGGCGAAAGGGCTCGCTCGAGGGCGTCGAGAGCCCCCTGGCGGTCCCCGCTCGCGTGGAGCGCGTGGCTGAGGCCGAGCCACGCGGGAGGCAGGGAAGGATCGACCTCGAGCGCCGAGCGGTAGGCGGAGGCCGCTCCCTCTGGCGAGGGCTCGAAGCGCGCCAGGCACAGTCGCGCCAGCGCGACGAGGAAGGGGTCCTCCGTGCCCGCCGCCACCGCTCGCAGCTCGATCTCCGCCTCGGCTCGGTGCCCACGCCCCTCCAGCACGCGGCCGAGCCGCAGCCGGGCTTCGCTCCGTGCCGGGTCCAGCTCGAGCACGTCCCGGTACTGGCGCGTGAGGAACTCGAGGAGGAGCCGCCGGTATGGGGTCTCGGTCCTTGAGTTCGCGAGCTGGAAGGACAGCTCGCGGGGCGGCTCGCCGCCGGGTTCCAGGAACCGCCAGACGTCGCGATCGGCCACGGCGCCACCGCCGAAGCCGTCCGGGATCGCCGAGAACTCGAGCGTGGTGGCGCGCGCGAGCAGTGCCGACGGGTCCCCGGGGAGCAGCTCGAGCGCCGCGGTGTAGAGCCCGAACGCCCGGGCGTGGTCCGCGTACGCCTGGTGCAGCGACCCGGCGGCCAGCAGCCAATCCAACGTGAAGGCCGCGGTCTGGCGGTTCACGAGAGGGCGGGTCGCGTCGATGAGGGCTGCGGCCCGGTCCGGTTGCGTGGCCCCGAGGAGGAGCGCGGCGGCGTCCAGGTTCAGCACGGCCGCGACCTCGCACTCCTCGCGCCCGCGACACCAGTCTCGCGGCAAGGGCGCCCCGGAGTCCACCGCTCTGGCGAGGCTTTGCGCCGTCTCCGTGTCTCCTGACCGGTAGCGCGCGACGAGGCGTCGGTACTCGTCGTGCGTCCCGGGTTCCTGCTCTGTCGCCCAGCCGGCGGCCGCGGAGGCCAGGAGGACCGCCAGGACGCCTGCGACCCGGGAGGTTCGTCTACCGGGCACCGCGACCTCCCGGCACCAGGTAGCCCGGTCGGGCCCGGACCTTGCCCCTCTTGCCCGCGAGCCGGACGTCGAGCGTGTGCCAACCCTCGCGCCCCACGCCGGCGGGCTCGTACCGGAGGCGGTAACGGCTCTTGAACTCGTCCAGGGCCTCGACGAAGGCGCCCGGCAGCTTGTCCCACCGGCGCGCCGACCAGCCGCGACCGCCGGTCTCGTCGGCGAGGCGCTCGAGGAACGTCAGCGCCCCCTCGATCTCGACGTAGTGGA
>JBGPQQ010000398.1:0-3979 GCA_041489115.1 Vicinamibacteria bacterium
CGTTCCGGCGGCTGGTGCAAAAGCCGTCTCGGATCCTCCGCCCGTTCGTGCGGCCCGGAATGCTGGTCGTGGAGCCCGGCTGCGGGATGGGGTTCTTCACCCTCGACCTGGTGCGCATGGTGGAGCCCGGGGGCCGCGTGGTCGCGATCGACCTGCAGGAGAAGATGCTGGCGGGCCTGCGCCGGCGCGCCGCGCGCGCCGGGCTCGAAGGAGCGATCGACATGCGGCTGGCGCAGCCCGACCGCCTCGGCATCGCCGACCTCGCCGGCCAGGTCGATCTGGTGCTGGCCTTCTACGTGGTGCACGAGGTCCGGGAGCCGGCCGCCTTCTTTGCCGAGATCGCGGCCGCGCTCAAGTCGGACGGCGCCGTTCTCGTCGTGGAGCCGCTGCTGCACGTCTCGCGCGCGGCGTTCGAGACGTCCCTCACGACGGCTGAGCGCGCGGGCCTGCGCGTGGCGGGCCGGCCGAGGATCGGCCCCAACAAGGCGGCCCTTCTGGTGAAGTCCGCGGCGTGACGTGTCAGGCGCTCGCCCGCGCCCTGGCGGTCAGCGGAAGTTCTCGATGAGCATCAGGTCGCTGCCGACCCTCACCGCCTTCGTGTAGAGAATGGTCCGACCGTCGGGGGAGACGCCCACGCGGCCGTTGCCGAACCTTTCGAACATCTCGAGCGTCCCCTGGACCTGATCACGACCGGTTGCCGGATCGAGCCGGTGCAGCGCCGGGCTATTCGGGCTGCTGCAGTCGGGGTAGTAGACTCCGCTGGCGACCACATCGAAGGTCCCCGACAAGCCTCCGACACACGTGGCGACCGTCCGCTCGGGCCCCCCGTCGAGCGGCAAGGCGAGGAGCGGTGAGTCTTCGTTGCCGCGTTTGAAGAACAGTGTTCGTCCGTCGGCCGATTCGATCGCGCCACGACCGGCGCCACCTCGCGTCACGCGCTCTTCGGCGCCTCCCATGGCAGGAACACGCCAGATCTGTCCTCCGCTGTCGTGCTCAGAGTAGAAGTAGACCCATCGGCCGTCACGGGACCAGCTCGGGACGGACTCGTCCCCGGGATCCTGCGTGAGCCGAAGCGGAGCGCCTCCCTCGACGTCGATCGTCCAGATGTCCGAGTGCCCGTCCTCGCCCCGGGAGTCGAAGGCGATCCGCCGGCCATCCGGCGACCAGCACGGGGAGTTCTGGCCTTGTCCGGGTCCACGCGTGAGCTGCGCCGTGCCGGATCCGTCCGCCGCGGCCAGCCAGATTTCCATTCTGTCGCCAGACCGCGTGGAGGCAAACGCGATCCGTCTGCCGTCGGGCGAGAAGCGGGGGTGGCCCTCGAAGAAGGACGAGGCCACGACGACTTCCGAGGGGCGCGCGCCCTGGAAGCGGTGGATGTCGACCTCGCGCAGCGCCTCACTGAAGGCGAGTCGATCCCGCGAGCGCGCGAGACCCGGGGTCCACGTCCGGTGGCCCGCGAGCTCGATCCGCTCTGGCGCCCGATCGCCCCGCAGGGCCACGCGCCAGAGGTGAAAGAGATAGGGCGCCTCGTTGGCACAATAGACGATCGAGGCCCCGTCACGCGTCCACGCAAGGTAACGGATGTTCACGCCGTGTTCGGTGAGGCGGCGAGGAGGGCCTGCGGGCACGAGGTCGGCGCCGAGATTGAGGACGTGAATGTCGCACCCTCCTTCGACGCCGCTGGCGCACGATGCATAGGCCAGGTGGCGCCCGTCCGGGGAGAAGGCGGGGCTCGTGTCGTCGCCCGGCGGCGGCTCCCGCGTGACGAGCCGGGGCTCGCCGCCGGAAACAGGGAAGAGGTAGATGCCAAGGGTCCAGGGCCCGGCTTCGCCGGCGGAGCGGACACGGGTGGCCGCCAGCCATAGGCTGTCGGGCGACCACGACAGCGGTCCATCGACGGGAGAATCGCTCAGCCTGCGGGCCGGCCCTCCGACGGGCGAGACCAGGTGGATCGTCTGAGCGCCGCCCGGGCCCTCCGGCGCCTTCGCCGTCCTGAGAAAGGCGATCTGCCGGCCGTCCGGGGACCAGCTGGGGGCTCCGTCCGGCGCCGGATCCGTGGTCAGCCGACGGACCTCCGCGGACCCGAGCATCTTCACGTAGATGTGTGAGTCGTCCCCCTTCTCCCCATGCCACTGAAACCCCACCTGTTCGCCATCCGGAGAGAATGTCGGGAACCACTCGTAGCCGTCGAGCGTCGTGAGTGGCACGAGCTGGGGAGGCGGGAGGCCGGGGGCGCGGGTGCGCAGAACGAGCCAGGTCGCCGCCGAGAGCACCAGGATCGCGGTGAGGGCGACGCCGACACGTCGGCCAAGCCGTCTGCGCGGGCCAGGAGTGGCCCCCGCCTGCTGCTGGGAGTCCGAGTCCTCCTTGATCTGCTCGAGCTCGAGCTTCACGTCGGCCATGCTCTGGTAGCGCCGGTCGGCCTCCTTGCGCAGGCATCGGAGGATGACCCGCTCCAGGTCCCGCGGCACGTCCGAGGCCACCTCGCTCGGGGCCTGCGGCTGCTCCCGCATCACCGCCGCCAGCGTGGCCGCCGCCGAGTCCCCGGCAAAGGCACGGCGCCCCGTCACCATCTCGTACAGCAGCGCCCCGAAGCTGAAGATGTCGGTCCGGGCGTCTACCTCCCGGCCGCTGGCCTGCTCCGGAGACATGTACCCCACCGTCCCCGAGACCGCCCCGGCGCGAGTGAGCGGGCGCTCGGCCGTCTCCGCCTCGGGGCTCGTCGCGGCCGAGGCGACGAGCTTCGCCAGGCCGAAGTCGAGAAGCTTGACCGCGCCCTCCGAGCCCACGACGACGTTCGCGGGCTTCAGGTCCCGATGCACGATCCCGCGGCCGTGCGCCCGCGCCAGCGCATCCGCGATCGGGATCGCGATCCGAAGCGCCTCGCCAAGGGGCATGCCTTGCCGGGGGATGAGACGGTCCAGGCTCTTGCCCGGGACGTATTCCATGACGATGAAGTCGAGCCCATTCGCGGACTCGATCTCATGGATCGTGACGATGTTCGGATGGTTGAGGGCGGAGGCAGCGCGGGCCTCCTGCACGAAGCGTCGCCGGCGCTCCTCGTCCATCCGCTCGGGCGGGAGGACTTTGACGGCGACCTCGCGCCCCAGGCGCGGATCGAGGGCCCGGTAGACCTCGCCCATCCCTCCTGAACCGAGCAGGGACAGGATCTCGTACGGCCCCAGTTTCGTTCCGGCCGTCAGGGCCATGAATCCTCGGTCTATTACCAGACTCACTGGGATTGTACGTGCTCCGTTGCTGGCTCCCAACGCTTCCTCGAACCGCGGCGGCGCGCCCGCCCATTGACGACACCCGGCTCCGGAGCGACACTCTGGGTGGCGGAAGCCTAGGGGTGGCCTGAAACGGCCTGAGATCAGACCCTCGGAACCTGATCCGGTTCGAACCGGCGTAGGGAAGGCGAGAGAGATCGACACCCGCTCGAGAGAGCGGCACTCCAGAGGATCCGCCTCGATCGCTCCGCGCGGAAGGCGCGGGGGGAGGAGGCGATTCCATGAGGAACACGAAGGGAAGGCGGTCCCGGGCGCGGGCGAGGAGAGCCGTCCTGCTCGCGGCGCTTCTGGGCGGCCTGGGGACGACGGTGGCCGCTCAGGCGCCACCGCCGGCCCAGCCGCCGGCGGGCGCGGGCCCGATCCGCCTGAGCGAGGAAGTCGTCGTGCAGGCGGTCCGCGCCGAGGAGCGGACGCCGGTCACCAAGACCGACGTCTCCCGCGACGAGATCGACCGCGTGAACCGCGGGCAGGAGATGCCCTTCCTGCTCGGCAGGGCGCCCTCGGTCAACTTCCAGTCGGACACCGGCCTCGCCGCCGGCTACGCCTACTTCAACGTCCGCGGGATCACGCAGACGCGGCTCAACATCACCCTGGACGGCGTGCCGCTGCAGGACCTGGTCGACAAGTTCAGCCACGTCCGCTTCGAGCCGTCGGGGATGACGCGCAACCCCGACGTCCGCTTCGCGAAG
>JBGPQQ010000399.1:0-3968 GCA_041489115.1 Vicinamibacteria bacterium
CGCTACCGCAGCCGGCTGCAGCGCGTGCACTACGCGCTCGTCTACACGCCGCTCGTCGTGCCCGAGATCCTGATGGGCATCGGCTTGCTCCTCTTCTTCGCGGCGGTCGGGCTCGAGCTCGGGCTCTTCACGATCTTCCTCGCCCACGTCACCTTCTGCGTGAGCTACGTGGCCATGGTCGTGCTCGGCCGGCTGCAGGACTTCGACGACGCGGTCATCGAGGCGGCGCAGGACCTCGGCGCCGGCTGGTGGACGATCACGTGGCGCGTCTTGCTGCCCCTGCTCGCCCCGGGGATCCTGGCCGGGGGCCTCCTCGCCTTCACCCTCTCCATCGACGACTTCGTGATCTCGTTCTTCGTCGCCGGCCCCGGCAGCACCACGCTGCCGATCCGCATCTACAGCATGATCAAGCACGGCGAGCCGCCGCTCATCAACGCTCTCTCGACCCTGCTGCTCGTGGTCACCTTCGTGACGGTCTGGCTCAGCCAGCGCCTCACCCGTCCGCCGGAGGAGCCGTGAGGATCCCCGCCCCTCGAGCCGTCCCCGCCGTCCTCGCCGCCGGAGCCGTCCTCGCCGGCGCGGCCGCCCTCGCCGGCTCCTGCCGGAAGCCGGGGCCCGTCCTGCACGTCTACTCCTGGGCCGATTACGTGAAGCCCGAGCTCGTGCAGCGGTTCGAGTCGGAGCACTGGTGCCGGGTCGTGATCGACACCTTCGACTCGAACGAGGCCATGTTCGCCAAGCTGAAGGCGGGCGCCACGGGGTACGACCTCGTCACCCCGTCGAGCTACATGGTGAGCGTCCTCTTCTCGCAGGGGCTGCTGCAGCCGCTCGACGCCTCGCTCATCCCAAACCGGAGAAACGTCGACCCCGAGTACCTGAAGATCGCGCTCGACCCCCTGATGCACCACTCCGTCCCGTACATGCTCGTCAAGTCCGGCATCGCCTACCGCCGGAGCCGGGTGAAGGATCCCGTCGCGTCGTGGCGCATGTTCGACCGCGCCGACCTGAAAGGGCGTATCACCCTGCTGAACGACATGCGCGAGACGATCGGCGCCGCCCTCAAGTCGCTCGGCTACAGCCTCAACACCACGGACGAGGCGCAGCTCGCGGAGGCGCGCGAGGTCGTCGTCCGCTGGAAGAGAAACGCGGCGAAGTTCGAGAACGAGCAGTACAAGAGCGGCATCGCGAGCGGCGAGTTCCTGCTCGTCCACGGCTACAGCGGCGACATCCTCCAGGTGCAGCGCGAGAACGACGACGTGGCGTTCCTCATCCCGCAGGAAGGCACGAGTGTCGCCTGCGACGACATCGTCATCCCGAAGGCCGCCCGGGAGGTCGCGCTCGCCCACGCCTGGATCGACTTCCTGCACGATCCCGACGTGGCCGCCGAGAACACCCGCTTTCTCTCGTACCTCTGCCCGAACCGCGCCGCCTACGAGAAGCTCGGCGACGACATCCGGCGCAACCCGGCCATCTTCCTGGACCCGGCGATCCGGGCGAAGAGCGAGGTCGTCCGCGACCTCGGGGCGGACAACGCGAAGTACGTGAAGGTCTGGGACCAGATCAAGGCGGCGAAGTAGCGTCCGCCCGGGAAGGGCCCGCCGCCGCTGTCGCTCAGGCCAGGTCGAACAGCAGCACCTCGGCGTCCCCGTGGCCGGCGAGTTGAACGTCCGCCTCCTCGGAGACGGCCGCACCGTCCCCCTCCTCGAGCGCGCGGCCGCCGAGCGCGACCGACCCGCGCGCCACGTGGACCCAGGCGTGCCGGCCCGGGGCGAGGGCGTGGGCCGCTCCTCGCCGTCGCCGAGGCGCGTCATCCAGAGCGTGACGTCCGATCTGGAGGAAGTGGACCGGCTCCGTCTTCGAGGCGTTGTACTCGCTGTGGGTCACGCCGGTGCCCGCCCGCATGAGCTGAATCTCGCCCGGACGGATGACGCCCCCGCCTCGTGTCGAGTCCTTGTGCTCGAGCCCTCCCTCGAGCACGTACGAGAGGATCTCCATGTCGCGGTGGCCGTGCGTTCCAAAGCCCGCCCCCGGCTTCACGCGGTGTCGGTGTCGTGGGCCAGCTCGCGAAAGAGGGCAGCCAGCCTCGCGGGCAGGTTCTCGTCGAGCTTGATCCTCATCGAGAGCTGACGATGGCCGGTACGGGCATGTCGTCGCGTGCGGCGTCAGCAGCAAATGCGATCGCGGCGCGAACGTGCTCCTGGGTCAGAGAGGGGAAGTCCTTGAGGATCTCCTGCAGGTCGGCGCCGTCCGCGAGGTCGGCGAGTACCGTGCGGAGGAGCACGCGGGTCCCACGGAAGACCGTCTCGCCGCCACAGGTCTTCGGGTTGCGCACAAAATGGGCTGCATAGTCCATGAGCGTCTTCTCATCAGGGTACCACGCCGCCCCACCTCGGGCCGTGCCCCGGGCCTGCCGTTTCCTCTGGCCCCACCACGACCGACGCGCTAGGATCGGCCCGGGTTTCACCGGGAGGCCGATCATGGCGCTGGCCGTTCACGAGCGCCTTGGCCATTATGACGTTCTCGGCCCGCTTGGCTCGGGGGGCATGGGCGAGGTCTACCGCGCGAGGGACACCCGCCTCGACCGCACCGTCGCCGTGAAGATCCTGCCGGAGGGCGTCGCGCGGGACCCGGACCGGCTGGCCCGCTTCGAGCGCGAGGCGAAGGCCATAGCGGCTCTCTCTCATCCGAACATCCTCTCGCTTCACGACTTCGGCGAGCACGGCGGGACGGCCTACGCCGTGACGGAGCTGCTCGAGGGGGAGACGCTGCGGGAACGGCTCGCGGGCGGGGCGCTGCCCCCGCGCAAGGCGGTCGAGTACGCCGCCCAGGTCGCGAGCGGCCTCGCGGCGGCGCACGACAAGGGCATCGTCCACCGCGACATCAAGCCGGCGAACCTGTTCGTCACGACGGACGGGCGGGTCAAGATCCTCGACTTTGGCCTCGCGGCCCACCTGGAAGCGACAGCCGAGGAGCAGTCGAACCTGGAGACGGAGACGCGGCGCACGGACCCGGGCACGGTGCTGGGAACGGCCGGGTACATGTCCCCGGAGCAGGCGGCGGGGCAGAGGGCGGATGCGCGCTCCGACCTCTTCTCGCTGGGCTGCGTGCTCTACGAGATGCTGAGCGGGAAGCGGGCGTTCGTTCGGGACACCGTGCCCGAGACGCTGACCGCGATCCTGCGCGAGGACCCGCCCGCGCTGGCGGACCTCTCGCCGCCGTTGCCCGGCCCGCTGGAGCGACTCGTGCTGCACTGCCTCGAGAAGCGGCCGGAGGACCGCTTCCAATCCGCGCGCGACCTGGCCTTTGCCCTCCAGGCGCTCTCCGGCTCGGCGATCAGCGGCGTGGGCGGCCGCGTGCCGGGACGCGCGTTGGCGTTCGGCCGCCTCCGCTGGCTGTGGCCGACGGTGACGGTCGCCGCGCTCGCCGTGGCCACGGCCGCGGTCGTGGCGCTGGCACGTCGTCCCGCGAACGCGGTCGGCGCCCGGCGGGCGACGTTCGTCGACATCGCCCTCCCGCCGGGCGTCCAGCTCGTCGAACCTTCCTTCGCCCGTCTCTCGGACGATGGCCGCCAAATCGTGTTCCTCGGGCTGGAGCAGGGGGGAACGCGGCTCTGGCTGCGCAGCCTCGATTCCGCAACCGCTCGCCCGCTGCCGGGCACCGAGGGAGGCTGGCCCGTGGCCTGGTCCGCGGACGGTCGGCGCATTGTGTTCGTCGACGCCCGCGAGGTCGTGCTGAAAGAAGTCGAGCTGGCGACGGGGGCCATCCGGGCCCTCGGCGGGCTGCCGAAGGGAGCGTATACGGGCGATTCCACCGGGAGCTGGAATCAGGCGGGTGACTTCATCGTCAACTGGGGGGGCCTGCTCCGCTTCCCGCCGTCAGGCGAAGCCGCCACGGTGGCCGCCGGTCCGGATGCCGCTCTCGGGGAGTTGTACCTGGATGGCCCCCAGTTCCTCCCCGACGGGCGCCAC
>JBGPQQ010000400.1:0-3965 GCA_041489115.1 Vicinamibacteria bacterium
CGATGGCCTGGTGCGGCGCGTCGGCGGTGGAGAGCGGCCGCCCGAGGAGCCAGGATCGCCAGGTGGGGCGCGGGGCGGCGCTGGCCTCGCGACGCGCCCGCGACACGTCGGCGCCCGGCCGTATGAAGGAGGAGTCCATGATTGGACGACCCGGACTCTAGCACTTCCCGATCGGCGCGCAACGGGCGGCCGTATGGCGCCTCATGACCGCCATGCCGGGGCTCGATGGCGCGCCCGCGCACGGGCTCAAGCCCCGCCTGTCCCTCCTTCCGGGATCGTCTCCAGGTCGTAGGGCGTCTGCTGGTAGACGTAGTAGTTGAGCCAGTTCGCGAAGAGCAGGCTTGCGTGGCCCCGCCACCGCACCACCGGCTCCCGGCGTGGGTCGTCCCCCGGGAAGTAGTTCTTCGGCACCGCGATCGGCAGGCCCCGGGAAACGTCACGCGCGTATTCGCTTTGCAGGGTGAGAGGGTCGTACTCCGAGTGGCCGGTCACGAACACGTGCCGCCGGTCGGCGGAGAGGACGATGTAGACGCCGGCCTCCTCCGACTCCGAGAGGAGCACGAGCTCGGGCACCGCGAGGACGTCCTCGCGCCGGATCTCGGTGTGGCGCGAGTGCGGGGCGTAGAAGACGTCGTCGAAGCCGCGCGCCAGCCGCTCGTAGCGGACGCTCACCGTGTGGGGGAAGACCCCGAACATCTTCTCGGCGAGCGGGTACTTGGGGACGCCGTAGTAGTGGTAGAGCCCCGCCTGCGCCCCCCAGCAGGCGTAGAAGGTCGAGTAGACGTGCGTGCGCGCCCAGTCCATCACCCGCACGAGCTCCGGCCAGTAGTCCACGTCCTCGAACGGCATCTGCTCGACCGGCGCGCCGGTGATGACGAGGCCGTCGAACTTCTCCCCGCGGATCTCCTCGAAGGACGAGTAGTGCTCGAGCAGGTGCTCGGCCGGGGTGTTCTTCGAGTCGTGCGACTCCATGTGGAGGAGGGTGACCTCCACCTGGAGCGGCGTGTTACCGAGGAGCCGCAGCAGCTGCGTCTCGGTGACGATCTTCGTGGGCATGAGGTTGAGGATGGCCACGCGGAGCGCGCGGATGTCCTGGTGGACGGCGCGGCTCTCCCCCATCACGAAGATGTTCTCGCTCTCGAGGATGCCCATGGCGGGCAGCGTGTCGGGGATCTTGACGGGCATGGCGGGGACCTCGCTGGCCGTAGTCTAGAACAGGTCCTGAGCGCTCAGTTCAAACCGGTCGCGGCGCTGCCCAGCCTCTGCTTGTGCCGGGCCTCCCACCGAGGCACCTAGACCACCCAGGAGCTACGCCGTTCTCGCTCGCACCACCAGATCGACGTCGCAGTCGAGCACCTGGAGCAGCGCCAGCAGCTGATCCACCGACTTGCTGTAGTTCGTCTGGTCGAGGAGCCGGTAGAGCTGCGCCGCCGAGGTGCCCAGCCTGCGCACGATCTCCCGCTTCGACAGCGGGCTCGCGGCCACCCGCTTCTGTGCTTCCAGCGTCAGCCGGTAGAGGAGCTGGTCCCTGAGGTACGACGGATCCTGGTTGTACTCGAGCACCTGCTCGACGTGCACGGTCCCGTGACGGCCGGAGGCGAGCTCGTAGGTGAAGCCCTCCCGGCCCAGTTCCTCGTCGACGAACACACGCACGACTGCGTCTCCCGAGGTCGGCATCGGCTCGGCCTTCGAGTACGGGAAAGCCAGCATCGAGGGCCCGATCCGCACGTCGAAAAGCTTCTTTCGGTTGTTGTACCCGACCGCTCGGATCCTCACAGCAGCCTCTCGGATTCCAGCGCCTCGATCAACTCGATCACTCGCCGTGACGCCTGTCCTCGCATCGGCTTCCTATTGTCGAGGTCCCACTTCACCACGAGCTTTCCGTCGCGGTACACGTGAACGTGTCGGGGCGGATGGTCCCCTTTCCACCAGACAAACACGTACCCGCCGCGGCGGTGCTTCCCCACCTTAAGTGTTACCTTGAGAGATAACGCTTGTCAAGAGTCGATCCTCCGGGGCCTGAGACACCGACTGGCCGGCGAGAGCATCACGCTGGGACGTGACGTAATGGGTCCACTTCAGCGAGGACCCGCAGCAGGCGGGGGGGCGACGTCCCCGGCCGCCGATCTCGCCGGACGCGCTGAGGGTCCGATGCCCTGCGCGCGTAGATGTTGCAGAACTGTGACACTCCGGTCCGAGCCCGGGTGCTAGTCTCCGCGACACCGCTCCGGCAGGCCGCTCCGGCGCCCGAGGCGCATCCGCCGGGGCATTCTGGTGCGACGCCGCCGACGCGCGGCCTGTGGGTGCCGAGATGAGGACTTCCTGATGCCCGTGGCATTGCCGGAAGGTTCGTGGGCGTTGATCCTCGGTGGCTCGAGTGGGTTCGGCCTGGCCACGGCCCACCAGCTGTCGCGTCACGGCGTCAACCTGTGCATCGTGCACCGCGATCGCCGGGGCGCGATGCCCCGCATCCAGCCCGAGCTGGACGCGATCCGGGACCGCGGCGTTTCGCTGCTCGCCTTCAACGAGGATGCCCTGAGCCCCGAGCGGAGGGGCGCCATCCTCGACCTGCTCGCTCCGGCCCTCGGCGAGCGGGGGAAGGTGCGACTGCTGCTCCACTCGATCGCCTTCGGCAACCTCAAGCTCATCGCGCCGGAGGCGAAGCGCGAGGAGACGGCGCGCGCGGCCCTCGCCGAGGCACTCGGCATCGACGAGGCGCGGCTCACCGAGGCGGTCGATCGGCTGTTCTCGGAGGGCGTCGACGCGCTCGCGGGCCTGACCGCACCACCGGACTACCCGGCCGCGGCCTTCATCGAGGAAGAGGACCTCCAGCAGACCATCCACGCCATGGGGACGAGCCTGCTCGCCTGGGTCCAGGACCTCCACCGGCGTGGGCTGTTCGCCCCGGACGCCCGGGTGCTCGGGCTGACCAGCGAGGGCAACGAGGTCGCCTGGAAGGGCTACGCCGCGGTGGCGGCGGCCAAGGTCGCGCTCGAGTCGATCAGCCGCGCCATCGCGGTCGAGATGGCGCCCTACGGCATCCGCTCGAACATCATCCAGGCCGGGGTGACGGACACCCCCGCGCTCCGCCTCATCCCGGGCAACGCGCACCTCAAGGCCGCGGCGCGCCGGCGCAACCCGTTCGGCCGCCTGACGACACCGGAGGACGTGGCCCGGGTGATCCACCTGCTGTGCCTCCCGGAGGCGGCCTGGATCAACGGCGATGTGATCCGCGTGGACGGCGGCGAGCACGTCTCGGGGGCGTCACGGTGAGCGTCTACCTCCACGGCCTCGGCCACTTCCACCCGGAGGTCGAGATCACCAACCGCTTCCTGGAAGAGCTCGACATCGGCACCACCGACGCCTGGATCCTGGAGCGGGTCGGGATCCGTGCGCGACGCACCCTGCTGCCCCTCGACTACATCCGCGACACCCGCAACCGCGACCCGCGCATGGCCAGCGAGGCGATGCTCTACGGCAACGCCGAGACCGGCCGGCGCGCCGCGGAGATGGCTATCGCCCGCGCGGGAATCGACCGGCGGGACATCGGCATGGTGATCTCGGGCAGCTCGGCTCCCGACATGGTGACCCCGGCGGACGCCTGCACCATCGCGGCGGCCCTCGGCCTCGAGGTCCCGTGCTTCGACGTCAACTCCGCCTGCACCAGCTTCCACGTGGCCATGCACCTGCTCTCGATGATGGACCCCGAGAAGGTGCCGCGCTTCGTGCTGTCGGTCGTGCCCGAGGGAGTGACCCGCACGGTCGACTACTCCGACCGGAGCGCGGCCGTGCTCTGGGGCGACGGGACGTCGGCGGCCGTGATCTCGACACGGGAGCCCGGCCGGGCCCGCATCCTCGGCAACACGCTCGAATCGAGCCCCTCCGGCCACGACAAGGTAACCATCCCGCGGCAAGGGCACTTCCACCAGGAAGGGCGGACGGTACAGATGTTCGCGATCAAGAAG
>JBGPQQ010000401.1:0-3943 GCA_041489115.1 Vicinamibacteria bacterium
GGGCGAGGCCGTTGCCGGTGCGCTGCCTCACGAGGACGATCGGCCGCTCGACCGAGATCAGCAGGCGCTCCTCGGCGGGGACGAGGTCGGCCAGGGCCCGCGCGGCGGGAAGGTCGCGGACCATGACCGCGAACGGCTTCTCGTCTCGCTTCTTGCGCTCGCGGAGGCGAAGGACCGCGTCGGACGACGTCGCGTCACAGGCGAGGTGGTAGCCGCCCAGGCCCTTCACCGCCACGATCCGCCCCTCGACGAGGGCCCGCGCGGCCGAGCCGATCGCGTCGCGGGCTTCGCCGACCGGCTTCCCGGCGGCATCCAGGCCCGACGCCTTGCCGGACGGGCCAAGAAGGAAGACGCGCGGGCCGCAGGCCGGGCAGGCGACCGGCTGCGCGTGGAACCGCCGGTCGAGCGGCTCTTCGTACTCGCGCCGGCACTCCGGGCACATCGCGAAGCCGGCCATTGTGGTGGCCGGCCGGTCGTACGGCACGTCCCGGGCGATCGTGTACCGGGGCCCACAGTGCGTGCAGTTGGTGAAGGGGTAGAGATGGCGCCGGTCCCCGGCGTCGAAGACCTCCCGCAGGCACTCCGGGCAGGTCGCGAGGTCGGGCGGGATCGAGACGCGGCGGGCCCCCTCCCCCTCGCTCGGAACGATCGCGAAAGCGGGGAGACTCTCCGCCGGGATGCGCTCCTCGCGCACCTCCTGGAGGAGAGCGGCGGGCGGCGCCTCGGCCCCGAGACGCCTCAGGAAAGCCTCGAGGGCCTCATGGCGACCGAAGGCCTCGATCGTGACCCCGCGCGCGTCGTTGCGCACCCGGCCGGAGAGGCCCTCCGCGACGGCCAGCCGGTAGACCCACGGCCGGAAGCCGACGCCCTGGACGGTGCCCTTGACCTCGATGCGCCGCCCTTCGATTACCGGGCTCGTCTCCATCGCTCACCGCACTTCGAGAGACCACAGCATGCACCAGACGCGGCCGCAACCCTACCGTCCAGATGGATCATTACGCTTGAACCGGATGAACCACCCGGCCGCCAGACCTCTGGCGCTGCGCCGTGCGACTGGCCCCGATAGTCCATCGGGTCTATGGTTTCGGGGCCGGGAGTGTGTCGACGTATGCTGTCCAAAAGGACTCACTGACCCTGATCGACAGCCGCACGGGCAAGAGCTACGAGTTCCCCGTCGACCAGGGCGCGGTCCGCGCCATGTACCTGGGCGAGGACAAGCGCGACTTCGTCCCGATGCTGAAGCGGTCCTGAGGGAGGAGACGATGCGCAAGAAGATCACGATCGTCGGAGCGGGGCGCGTCGGCGAGACGACCGCCCACATCCTGGCCGAGCGGGCCCTGGGCGACCTCGTCCTCGTGGACGTGGTCCCGAACCTCGCGGAAGGGAAGGCCCTCGACCTCATGCAGCTCAGGCCCATCGAGGGCACGGACGTCACGATCACCGGCGCCACCGGCTATGAGGCGACTCGCGGCTCGGACGTCGTGGTCGTCACCTCGGGGATGCCCCGGAAGCCGGGCGAGAGCCGGGAGGACCTGCTGAAGAAGAACATCGCCATCGTGAAGCCGGTGGCAGAGGAGGTGAAGAAGGCCTCGCCGCACGCCATCCTGATTATGGTCGCCAACCCGCTCGACACCATGACCTGGGTGGCGAAGACCACCACCGGGTGGCCGCGCGAGCGCGTCTTCGGCATGGCGGGCGTCCTCGACGCCGCGCGGCTGCGCACGTTCATCGCGATGGAGCTCAGCTGCTCGGTGAGGGACGTGAACGCCTTCGTCCTCGGCGGCCACGGGGACGAGATGGTGCCGGTCGTGCGCTACGCCTCGGTGGGCGGGATCCCGGTCGAGCGGCTGCTGCCGAAGGAGAAGATCGACGCCATCGTGAAGCGCACCCGGGGTGCGGGGGGCGAGATCGTGAAGCTCCTCGGCTTCAGCGCCTACTTCTCGCCCGCGGCGGCGGTGGCGGACATGGTCGAAGCCGTGCTACGCGACGAGAAGCGCGTCCTGCCCTGCTCCGCCTGGCTCGACGGCGAGTACGGCGTGCGCGATCTCTGCCTCGGCGTCCCGGTCATGCTGGGAGCGCGCGGGATGGAGAAGGTGCTCGAGGTCGAACTCGCGCCGGACGAGAAGGCGATGCTGGACGCCTCGATCCGTCTCTGCTCGGAGTCGATCGCCGAGGCCCGCCGCCTGCTGCTGGTCGACCCCGCAGTTGCCGACTGAGACCTCACTCCGGCCCGCCGCGCCCCGCCCGGGCGCGGCAGGCTCAAGCCGGCGGCTCCTCCACCTGCTCGAACGAGAAGCAGACCTCGGGGTGGGCGGCCTGCAGCAGGGCGAGCGTCTTCCCCACGTCGCCGAGAGGTTTCATGTCCACGTGGCCGGGGTGAAACGTCGCCCGGATGCGGGTGCCTTGCCCGGGCCGGCTCTCGACCGTGACGCCGCCTCCGGTGGCTTCGGCGGCCTGCGCCAGCAGAGGAAGGCCGAGCCCGAAGCGTTTCCTCTCCTTGGTGGTGAAGAAAGGGTCCAGGGCCCGCGTCAGCGCCTCCTCATCCATGCCCTTCCCGTCGTCCGCGACCTCGAGGGTCAGGAGGTCGCCGACCTCATCTTCGAACAGCCTCAGAGACACCGTCCGGGCTCCGGCGCGAATCGAGTTCTCCATGATGTCCAGGATGTGCAGCGAGAGATCCTCCATCAGAGGGATGCCCTCCTGCCTCCCCGGCCGGCCAGGGCATTCCTGATCTCCCTGAAGCTGGGCGCTTCCATGTAGAAGCTCGTGAACTTCGATCCGACCAGGTCGGGTTGGTGCGCGTCCGATGACGTGACGATGGGAAGGCTCGTCGCTCCGGCGACGGAGGGATCTCCGAAGGCGATCTCCAGGGCATCCAGCGGCAGACCCGGCGGGATGAACCCCAGCTGACCGATGATGCCGAACGCCTCCCGGTCGATGTGGGAGGCAATGGCGATCCCGTCCAGCGAGTGGATGCGGTCGATGGTGTCTTCCAGCGAGAGCGACACCGCCCCCGGGAGCAGCTTGCGGTTGAAGCGGACGACTTCATCCTGCTCGTTGACGACCAGCTGCTGGCCCGGCGCCTCGGCCCTTTCCCGGTCGGGGAGGTGCGCGTACACCTGCCTTTGCATGGCCTCGAGCTGTCGGGCGTGCTCGAACAGCGCCAGGACGTGGACCTCCTCTCGCGACGTGATCTCCATCCCGGGGATCGCGGCCATCCCCGCCGCCTTCGCCAGCCGCCTGACCGCCGGGACGTTCTCCCCGGAGTTGTGATCGCACACCGCGATGATGTCGAGCCGGGCCCGCAAGGCCTCCCGGACCACGGTCCGCGGCGTCATGTCGAGCTCCGCGCAGGGCGACAGGCAGGTGTGGATGTGCAGGTCGGCCCTGAACAGCCTCATCTCATCTCTTCACGCCGGCCTCGTGAAGTCGGCACGCGATCTGGAAGGAGGTGAGCGGAGAGCCCAGCAGCGGGACCCGCTCCTGGCGGGCCTTCGCGAGAACCTCCGGCTCCGGCCGCCTGCCGTTGGCAATGACGACGGCGGCGAGCTCCTTCATCACGGCCACCGGGATGATGTTCATGTGGACCTGGATCGTGATCCAGAGGTCCCCCTTGCGGGCGTTGGCCATGACGTCGCTCAGCATGTCGCCACAGTACGCTCCCGTGACGTCGGGCTCGGGAGCGTCCTCTCCCGCCAGCAGCGTGAGACCCAGGCTCTTCCGGATTGCGCCCAGCTTGGTCATGCGAGATCGACCGAGAACTCCACGTGGGTGTACTCACCCACCTTGGACCTGATCACCATTGCGTCGGTGTGGTTCTTGATGTTCGGAAGGCCCATGCCGGCCCCGAAGCCCAGCTCCCTCACCCAGTCGGGCGCGGTCGAGAACCCGGGGGTCATGGCCTTCTCGACATCCGGAATCCCGGGACCGCGGTCCCGGGCGA
>JBGPQQ010000402.1:0-3922 GCA_041489115.1 Vicinamibacteria bacterium
GGTCGAACGAGCGCAGCCCGGCCTCCACGTGCGTCACCGGGATGCCGAGCTTCACCGCCGCGAGCGTGCAGGCCATCGTCGAGTTCACGTCCCCGACCACCACCACGGCCGCGGGCGGCGTCCGCAGGAGATGCTCCTCGTAAGCGGCGAGGATGCGAGCGGTCTGCTGCCCGTGCGTCCCCGAGCCGACGCCCAGGTGGACGTCGGGCTCCCCGATCCCGAGGTCGCGGAAGAAGACGCCCGACATCCCCTCGTCGTAGTGCTGCCCCGTGTGCACGAGGCGGGTCGCGAGGCGGCGATCGGCGCCCACCGCGCGCAGGATGGGCGCCACCTTCATGAAGTTGGGCCGGGCCCCGGCCACGAGGTCGACGACGGGGCGAGAGTCGCTCAGCTCGCGCCCGAGGGGTCCGCCGGCCCGTCGCCCCCGTTGAGCTGCGCCTCGGGGAGGAACGAGCCCAGGAAGGCCCGCACGTCGTCGGACGAGCCGTTCGAAGCCAACTCTCGCAGCCGCGACAAAGCCGCGGCAAGGTCGTCGGCCGGCGGCCCCGCGATCTTCCCGATGTAGATCTTCGGGTGGCGCGTCTTGTCGATCGCCTCGCTGCCGTACTGCAGCTCCTCGAACAGCTTCTCCCCCGGCCGCACCCCCGTGAACACGATGTCGATGTCCCCCGACCCCCGGTGGTCCGACAGCTCGATCATCCGCCCTCCCCCATCGCCCCCGCCTGCAACGCACCTCCCGCAGCTCGCTGATCGACACCTTCCCCTGCAGCAGGTCGTACATCGCCGGGATCATCTGCGCCTTGACCGGGATCCCCTCGCAGATCTTCAGGATCCGCCGCAGCTGCGCCTGGGGGGCGTCGGCGATCGTGACGATCACCTGCTGGATGCCAAGCGCGGAGACGAGCTTCGGCAGCGACTCGGTGGGGCCGAGCACCTTCAGGCCGTTGATCACCGCCCCCTGCTTCAGCGGGTCGTCGTCGACGAAGCCCCGCAGGTCCATGTCGTGCTCGCCGCGGCTGCGGATCTCGCGTACGGCCATCACCCCGGCGGCCCCGGCGCCCACGAGCAGGACCGCCGGCCGGCCGCGCCCGCCGTTCCGGGCTGCCCGCTGACGGCTGAGGCCCCGCTCCAAGAGCGCCCGGCGCGCCACCCGGATGCCGAGCAGGCCGCCGAACGCGAGGAGGCTGTTCATCACGATGATCGAGATGGGAATCCGGAGGTCCGCGAAGGCGTCGGGGAGGAACAGGCGAAGCGCCAGCAGAACGGCGGCCGCCCCCAGGGCCGCGCGCAGGAAGGCCGGCACCTCGGCCATGCCCACGTACTTCCAGACGAAAGAGAGCGCCCCGCTCATGTAGAGCGCCGCGAACTGGACGGCGAGGACCAGGGGCAGTTGATCGACTGCGCGCTGCCGATGGTCAAATGGGACGACGAACTCGAACCGGAGCAGGTAGGCCGCCGCGAACGCCCCCACCATCACGAGGAGGTCGATCGCAAACGTCATGCGCCGGTTCAGCAGGCGGTGCCGGCGCGGAGGGGGCTGCGCCACGCCGTCGGAGACCCCATTGACGGGGGTCGAATCAGAGGAATTCACTTGGTGAAAGTTCCCATCGGTGCCACGACCGGCAGTCTTTGCAGGCCAGAGAGCATACCCGATTCGCGTGCGCAAGCAAGATCACCAAACGAACCGCATGGGGTGCCGGCGGCCTACTAGCGCCGGCTGCTGAACGACACTCTCCCCTGCAGCACGTCGTAGAGGGCCGGGACCATCTGCACCCGCACCGGGATCCGCTCACAGATCGAGAGGATGCGGCGCATCTGCTCCTCGGGGGCCTCGGCGATCGTGATGACCACCTGCTCGATGCCGAGGGCCGGCACGAGCTTCGGGAGCTCCTCGGTGGAGCCGAGCACCCTGATCCCGGAGATGATCGCCCCCCGCTTCGTGGGGTCGTCGTCCACGAATCCGCGCATCTCCATGTCTTGCTCGCCGCGACTGCGGATCTCACGCACGGCCATGATGCCCACGGCCCCGGCGCCCACGAGCAGGACCGGCAGCCGCCTACGCCCGCCGCCCTCGGCCGCGCGCCTCCGGCTGACCTCGCGCTCCCAGACCGCGCGGCGAAGCACCCGGAGGCCGAGCAGGCCGCCAAATGCCAGTACGGTGTTGAGAAGGATGACGCGGACGGGGATGCGATAGTCGGTCAAGGGCACGGGCAGGAGGTAGCGAAGGGCGATGAGCGTCGTCACCGAGCCGAGCGCCGCGCGCACGAAGGCGGGCACCTCGGCCATGCCGACGTACTTCCACACGAACGACAGCACCCCGCTACTGTAGAGGGCGGTCAACTGCACGGCCAGGACGAGCGGTAACTGACCGATCGCAATCAGTCGCCATCTCAGGGGAACGTCAAAGTCGAACCGGAGCAGGTAGGCGAGGGCGAAGGCCGAGGCCATCACCAGCAGGTCGACCCCGACGGTCGTGTGCCGCCTCAGCACCCGGCTCCCCAGCGAGCGCCGCTCGGCCGGACGAGCTGGGAGGCGCTGCCGGAGGGTCGTCTCCACTTCGACAGGCTTCGCCTCCTCTCGCACGCCGGCGGGGGCGGGGGCCTCCGTCGCGCCGGCCTCGGCCAGCGCCGCCTGGCGGCCGGCGTACCCCCGTCTTCGGACGGCCAGGAGGCCTTCGACGACCCGCATGACGTCGGCGTCCGTCATCTGCGTCCCGCTGGGCAGGCACAACCCCCGCTCGAACAGGTCGGCGGCCACCGCCCCCCCGATCACACGGCAACCTCGGAAGACAGGCTGCAGGTGCATCGGCTTCCACACCGGCCGCGCCTCGATGTTCTGTCCCTCGAGGTGCAGCCAGACATCCTCCCGCTTCGCCCCGAACTCGGCCGGATCGATCAGGATGACCGTCAGCCAGCGGGTCGCCCGGCCGTACGAAGCCTCGGGCATGAACTCGATCCCCGGGACGCCAGCGAGGGCGCTGCGATAGACCTCGAAGATCGCCCGCTTGCGCTCCACCCGCTGCGGCAGGACACGGAGCTGCCCCCGCCCCACTGCCGCCAGCAGGTTGCTCATGCGGTAGTTGTTGCCCAGGACCGAGTGCTGGTAGTGGGGACCGGGGTCTCGGGCCTGCTGGGCGAGAAAACGTGCCCTCTGGACGAGTGCCTTCTCCGCCGACACCAGCATGCCCCCACTCGAGGTCGTGATGATCTTGTTCCCGTTGAAGGAGAACACGCCGATCCGTCCGAAGGCGCCAGCGGATCGTCCCCGGTAGGTCGCTCCGAGCGCCTCGGCGGCGTCCTCGATGAGCTCCACGTCGTGACGACGGCAGCTCTCGCCGATCGGCTCGAGGTCTGCCACCTGCCCGTAGAGATCGACCGCGATGACGGCCTTTGGCGCCTTCCCCTTCCGAGAGGCCGCCGAAAGCTCCTCGTCAACCAGTGCCGGATCGAGGTTCCACGTCTCGCGGCTGCAATCCACGAAGACGGGCTCCGCTCCCACCCAGGTGATCGGGCTGGCGCTCGCGACAAAGGTCAGGGTTGAACAGAGAACGGTGTCCCCCGGACCCACCCCGAGAATCTGCAGCGCCAGGTGCAGGGCCGCCGTCCCCGACGAGAGCGCCGCCGCGTCCGGCACGCCCACGGCCACCGCGAACTCCCGCTCCAGGGCGTCCACGTGGGGCCCGAGCGGGGCGATCCAGTTGGACCGGAACGCGTCCTCCAGTAGGCCGAGCTCGTCGGGGCCCATGTGCGGGGGAGAGAGATAGAGACGGGAAGAAACGCTCATCCGGGTGGGATCGTAACATCAAGCCCGGCGAAGGACGCGGAGAGGCGAGGGGACACGCCGCGGCCGCATCCACGCATGGAGACGGCCCGGGATCGCCGACTGCGCCCGCCCGAGCGCTGGCATGCTCCCAATCCAAACA
>JBGPQQ010000403.1:0-3920 GCA_041489115.1 Vicinamibacteria bacterium
GGCATCACCCTCCCGGCCTACATCGGGGCGATGCTGGCCGCGGCGGCCCTGCGGAACCTCGACGACCTGACGGGCTGGATCCGCCTCCCCCACCGCCTCCTCGACGACCTCGGCAACGGCGCCCTCGCCCTCTTCATCGCCATGGCCCTCATGACCCTCCGGCTCTGGGAGATCGCGAACCTCGCCCTCCCACTGGCGATGATCCTCGCCGTGCAGGTCGCCCTCATCGCCCTCGTCTGCTTCTGGCCGACCTTCCGCCTGATGGGGCGGGACTACGACGCCGCGGTGATGTCGAGCGGTTTCTGCGGCTTCATGCTGGGCACCACCGCCAACGCCATGGCCAACATGGGGGTGCTCACGGAGAAGTACGGCCCCGCCCCCCGCGCCTACCTCGTGGTGCCGATGGTTGGGGCCTTCTTCATCGACTTCACGAACGCGGTCATCATCACGGCTTTCCTGAACCTCTGGGGGTAGAAGACCGGCACGGACCGGGAGCTAAGGCTCCCGCGAGACCTGGCGGAGGAGCTCCTGCCAGAGATCCTCGACGCCGAGCGCGGCCGCGAGCGCGTCGAGCGCATCCGGGGTGGGGTCGATGACGACGTCCGCGTCGTTCGTGGCTCGCGGAAGGCCGTGGTGGCTGCTCGCCACCGATCCCGCGACCATGTACGGGACTCCGAGCGCCTCGAGCCTCCGCGCGAACGTCCAGGACCAGGTGGACGGCGCCGGTCGAGCCGTTGGTGGCGAAGACGCTGCCGGTCCCGTCCGTGGCGAGCATGACGACGCCGTTGTCGGCGCGGGTCAGGCCCGGCAAGAAGTTGATGGCGCTGCTGTCGGTGAGGCCGTTTCCCGGCGCCAGGCGGACGTGGTCGGGGGCGGTGGCCCCGGTCACGGTGACGTTGACGGCCACCGCCTTCGCCGTGGCCGGCACGCCGCAGGCACCCCCGGTGATCGTGAAGACCCGGCGCTCGGAGGCGGCGAGGGCCGGGGCCTGCGAGGCGCGCGTGTCCACGAGGCGGCAGGGCGTGAGCGTGTAGTAGTCCGCCGGCGTCGGGGGCGGGGCATAGAAGAAGCCCTGGGCGAGCATGGCCGACCGGGGGCCCGGGATCGTGACCGTCACATCGGCGAGGCCGGTCGCGTGCGCGCCGGTCACGGCGGTCAGGCTGGTCGATCCGGCCACGACGACACCGGTCGCCGCCACGCCGCCGACCGCGACCGTGGCTCCCGCGACGAAACCGTAGCCGCGAACGATCATCGTGGTGCCGCCGGCGACCGGGCCGCTGACCGGGCTGATCGAGGTGACCTGCAGCCCTTCGGGGTCCCAGCCCCCGAGGCGGGCCATCAGCCACCACCAGGCGCTCGCCACGCGCTGCGCCCCGGCGCTGCTCAGGTGTCCCCCGTCGCTCGTCCACTCCGGCCACAGGATCTCGCGGCCGTAGATGTCCGTTCGCTTTTGGCCGGCCGCGTTGTAGGCCTCGACATCGGCGATGTCGAACAGGACCTTCCCTTTGGCCCGGGCGTAGGGAGCGAGCCAGCGCGAGTCTTCACGGCGGCCTCCAGTCGTGCGCCACTATCGACCCGGAGGCGGCCGAGCCGCAAGGGTCGCGGGGCCCACGGAGTGACCGCGCTCACGCGCGGCCGGTGACCGGCATCACGCCTACTGGAAGTAGCCGTTCAGCTTTCGGTCGTTTCCTTCTTGCGGTCTTCCTTCCGCGCGGCGTCCCCCTCGACCTGCACCTGGTTGTCGACCCTGAAGGCGAGAGTGCCGCGCGCGATGAGGCCGACCGCCGTCTGCTCGACCGGGCTGCTCACCGTTCCGGCGAGGGTCACCCGCCCGCGGCTCACGAAGACGCGCACCGGCGGGTCGGGGAGGCCCGCCCAGCGCTCGAAGAGCGGGTCGCCGTAGATCTTCTCGTAGATCTCGCGGCGCAGGCTGACGTCCCCGGCGGAGAAGCCCTGCACGTGCAGGTCGTTGTGCACGTCGCGGATGGCGTCCACCCGGGCGAGCCGCTCCTCGATCTCGGTGCGCTTCCCGGGGGTCTCCACCCAGCCGGTGAGCTTGACGACGCCGTCCGTGACCTCGATGCCCACCGCGTCGAACGGCCCGTAGCGCTCCCAGCGCAGCACCGCGCTCTCCGCGTCGGTGCGGATCGCCTTGTCCGACCGCGGCACCTCGGGCACGACGCGCAGGAGGTTGACGACGCTCTTCGCGTCCTTGCGGGCGAGGCGCTCGGCCTCCCGCAGGTCGAGATAGCGCAGGGCGATGCCGCTGAGGCGGGCGACCCCGCTCTCGACCGAGACCTGGATGTCGGCCCGCTGCGGGAAGCCCGCCCGGGCGAGTCGCTTCTCGATCTTCCGCTGCAGGTCCGTGTCGCTTCCGGCGAAGGCCGGCGCCGCGAGGAGCGACGCGGCCAGCGCCGCGAGAGCCACCGTTCCGCCCCGACCTTTGCGAGCCTGCATGACGCTCCTCCCCACCCCTATCGTCTACCAATACGGACGCCGTGGGGCCATGAAGCGTTCTCGCGAGACGTCAAAGAACGTCAACGTCTCCCTTGACGGCGCGGTTCGGGGGCTTGAGACTTGTCGGCGATGGCCCCCCTGCAGGTGATCGACCCGGAGTCCCTGCCTCGCCCGCCCACCCACAGCCACGGGACGAAAGGCAACGGGGACTGGCTCTTCGTCTCGGCCCAGACGGGCCGCAACCGCGAGGGGCGCATGGTCTCGGCCGACGTGGCCGAGCAGCTCGCGCAGGCGCTCGACAACGTGCTCGACGTGGTGCGGGCGGGCGGCGGCTCGCCGGCCGCGCTCGCGCGGGTGACGGTGTACGTTCGCGACGCCCGCGAGTACCGCCTGCGCCACCGGGCGATCGAGCAGGCCTGGCGCCGGCGGCTGGAGGACCACCGCCCCGCGCTCACCGTGCTCGAGGTCGCCGGGCTCCTCGACGACGAGGCGCGCGTGGCGGTCGAGGCCGTGGCACTCGTGTAGCCATGCGCGACCCGCGCCGTGCAGCTTCACGGGGCCCTCGGCCTCGTGAGAGGATCGACGGTGGAGCGTCTCTACCGCGAAGCGCGGGCCCTTCGCCTCCGCGAGGGCACGAGCGAGGGGCTCCGGCTGGAGCTGGCGGAGGCGATCCTGAAGGGGAGCCGGTAGATGGGACGCATCGTGGACCTGTACGGCGAAGTGGCGGCGGCGGCGGACGAGGGGCCGGACGGCCTCATCCTCACGCCCGACGCCTGGGAGAGGCTGCGCGGCGACTGGTCGGACGAGGACATCGAGGACGCCCTCGGCCTCGTCAAGGACTCGCTGCTGCAGTCGGAGCTCGTCGAGGCGGCCGACAACGTGAGCGCGCGCCTCGTGGAGCTGCTCGGGACGTGGGGCGAGGCGAAGGCGTGGGCGGCCGCGGTCGAGGGCCACGCCACGATCTCGGTCGACGTCATCCGCCAGCTCGCCCACCGGCTCGACCGCCTCGAGGAGATCCTCGAGCTCTACCGCGACCAGAAGGGCCCGGACCGCCGCGGCTTCGACGCGCTGCAGCGAAGGCTCATGGACCAAGGCATCGAGGAGGAGATGCGGCCCGACTGGGAGAGGCAGGGGCAGGGCGAACCGTCCGACGAGGGCGGGACGTAGCGGTCGCTGTTACACTGCGCGCATGAGAAAAGCCCTCGCGCTCCTCCTCGCGGTGCTCGCCGCCCCCGCCCTCGCCGTGGCGGGCGAGCTCGAGCTGACCGGCTACGCGGGTTACACCTTCCCCTTCTACAGCCAGACGTTCGAGTACGACCCGGGCCCAGTCACGGTGCCCATCCCCGGAGTCACCGTCGAGCAGGGCGGCAGCTTCGCGCTCAAGGCCTCGGGCGGCCCCGCCTTCGCGGGCGGCATCGCGTTCTACGTGACGGACGGCCTCGGCCTCGAAGTCCGCTACGACC
>JBGPQQ010000404.1:0-3916 GCA_041489115.1 Vicinamibacteria bacterium
AAGAGTCATCGAAAAGCGTTTCCAAATGAGTCGCTAGAGGCTCCCGCAGATCGACTGGCACTTCCGCAGGGGTTCTTAGCCCGCGAGGATCTCCCGGCCCGCACGCGCCGCCTGGTCCAGGAGGGCGCGGAGATCGTCCTCCCGCGTGCGGAAGTTGACGATGGCCGCGCGCATCGCGGTCCGGCCCTTCAGGATCGTCGGCGCGAGGAAGAAGGCCCCGCTTCCGACCAACCGGTTGACGATGCGCCGGTTGAGCCGGTCGAGATCGACCTCGGCCAGGGTGCCCCCGGGCGGGCGGTAGCGGAAGCCGACGATCGACAGCACCGGCTCGGCCAGCAGCTCGAAGTCTTCCCGCGCCATCGCCGCGTCGGCCAGGAAGCGCGCCATCGCCACGTCGTGCTCCACCGCGGCGGCGTAGCCCTTCCTCCCGTGGTGCTTCAGGCCCACCCACACCTTGAGGGCCTTGAAGCCGCGCGAGAGCTCCGGCCCGCGCTCGTTGAAGAGGACCGGCCCGAGGACCGGGCTGTCGGGGTCGTGGACGAGGTAAGGGGCCGGCCGCCGGAAGGCCTCGGCCATGCGCCCCGGCTCACGGACGAGGGCGGCGCCGGCTTCGTAGGGTACGTAGAGCCACTTGTGCGGGTCGGCCGCGACGGAGTCGGCTCGCTCGAGGCCGGTGAAGAGCGGCTTCAGCGTTGGCGAGATCGAGGCCATGGCCCCGTAAGCCCCGTCCACGTGGAACCAGAGGTCCTCGCCCGCGCAGAGGTCGGCCAGCTCGTCGAGAGGGTCGATCGCGCCGGTGTTCACGGTGCCGGCGTTGCCGACGACGATCGCGGGCCTCAGGCCCGCCTTGCGGTCCGCGGTGATCGCCTGCTGCAGCAGGTCCACGCGGATCCGGAAGCGGTCGTCGGTCGGGATCTTCTGCAGCTGCTTCCAGCCGATGCCCAGGAGGTCCACCGCCTTGTCCACGCAGTTGTGGACCTCGTCGGAGACGTAGACGACGAGCGGCGGGGTGCCCGCGAATCCGTCCTCCCGCACGTCCGGCGCCATCGCGCGCCGCGCCGTCGCCAGGGCGGTGAAGTTCGCCATCGAGCCGCCGGAGGTCAGGAGGCCCTCGGCGCTCGCGGGCAGACCGAGGATCTCGGCGAGCCAGGCCACGACCCGTTGCTCCACGTGGATGGAGGCGTGATCCCCGCCCCAGCAGTTGCTGTTCATGGCCGAGGCGAGGTAGTCGGCCACGGTGCCCACGGGATCCGCCGTCGCGTTGATGAAGGCGAAGAAACGCGGGTGCGAGTTGCCGAAGGGGTGGGCGAGGACGCGGTCGCGGACTGCGTCGAGAACCGCCTCGAGCGGCTCGCCGTCCTCGGGCAGCGGCTCGTCGAAGACGGCCGCCGCGTCGCCGACCTTGCCGAAGACCGGCCGGTTCAGGAGCCCGGCGCGGTGGTCGGCCACCAGGTCCGCCGCCCGGTAGCCCAGCCGGCGCACCGCCTCGGGGTCGAGATCGAAGTCGTCCATGTGCTTCCGCCTTGAGACGAAGACCGCGCCGAGCGTAGCATGCCGCGCGCGGAGGCACCGGCGTGGGCAGCAAGGGGAAGGGCTACCGGACGGTCGAGTTCGAGGGGTTCGAGATCCTCGTCGGCAAGGCCGACGAGGACAACGACCGGCTCACCTTCGGGATCGCCGAGCCGCGGGACTTCTGGCTGCACGTCGCGGGGCCGGCCGGCAGCCACGTGATCGTCCGTAACCCCTTAGGCCTCGACGAGCTGCCCCGGCCCGTGGTCGAGCGTGCCGCCCAGCTCGCGGCCTGGCACTCGAAGGCCCGCGGGGCGCGGGGCAAGGTGGAGGTCCACCTCTGCCGCGTGGCCGACGTCCGCAAGCCGAAGGGCTTCGCCCCCGGCCTGGTGCTCCTCAAGCGCTGGGACGTGGTGAAGGTCTACCCCAAGGGCCTCGACGAGCCGGACGACTAAGCCCTTGGCGAAGGAGTTGGCCCTGGCTGCGAATTGGCCGCATCGTGCCAGACCCCGCGCGAGCCGACGCCTCGCCCAGCGCTCGCGCGGGGCCCCTGGCATCGATGCGGCCCACATCGCCGTGGCCATCCCGGTGAACCCCCCGCCGGGGTGCGGCGTCTGGCTTTTCGAGGCTCCGAGGTGCTCCTGGATGACGCGATTCCGGTCTGTTGGGCCCCCGCGGATGTGCTGGCTGGCTCTCGGGGGCGAGCCCCCGCGGATGTGCCGGATGGTTCCCGGGGGCAGGCCGGGCCGGTGAGCCTCGGCCCGGCGCTCGAGCGCGAGTTCGAGGAACGGGTCGTCGATTCGTCCACCCTGGCCTTCCGCGTCGCCCTCAGCGTCCTGCGACACCGGGAGGACGCGGAGGACGTGGCGCAGGAGGCCTTCCTGCGGGCCCAACGGGCCTTCGCCTTGCTGCGGGATCGCGACCGGTTCCGGGCGTGGCTGGTGCGGACGGCCTTCCGCCTCGCCCTCGACCGGCTGCGCGGCGAGAAGCGGCGGGCGCGTCGCGAGGACGCTGTGGCGATCGATGCGCCCGTCCGGTCGGAATCGGTCGAGGACGCGGCGGCGCGGGCGGAGCTGCGGGCGCGGGTGGCTGAGGCCGTGGACGCGCTCCCCGAGAAGCTGCGGATCGTGACGGTGCTGGCGGCGATCCAGGAGCACGACGTGGCGTCGGTGGCGCGGCTCCTGGACCTGCCCGAGGGGACGGTGAAGTCCCGGCTGCACCTGGCGCGGAAGGCGCTGGCGGAGAGGCTGCGATGGCTTGTGAGCGATTCCGGGACGCGCTAGCGGACGTGGCCGCGGGCGAGCCGGCCCCGGCCGGCGTCCATGCCCATCTCGCCTCGTGCGAGGCCTGCCGGGCGGACCTCGCGGCGCTGCGGCGGGCGCTCGCCGTCGCCGACGCGGAGATGGCCGGCCTGCTGGCCGTCGAACCGACGACGGAGCTGGCCGTTCGCATCCGGCAGGCGGTGGCCGAGTCGGATCCTTCGCCGGGACGGCGCTTCGGCTGGCTCTGGCCGGCCGTGGCCGCCGCGGCCACCCTGCTGGTGGCCCTCGCCGTCGTGCTGGGGCGCACGCCTTTGCCTGAGCCCCGCGTGGCCATGGACGCACCGCGGCCGGATCCTGTCATCCCGAGAGACTTCGGTGGGACGGGTCCCGAGGGATCCGCCGTCCCCGCGGACCCGTCGCCCGCCGACGCGAACGCGGGTGCCCGGGGTGGCCGCGTTCCGGCACGCTCGCGCTCCGTTGGCCGTCACGCGATCCCGGCCGAGCCCGAAGTCCTCGTCTCGCCCGGCGAGGCTGAGGCGCTGCTGCGCCTTGTCGCGCTCGTGCACCGCGAGCGGCTCACCCCGCCCGTGCTCGGCGTCGCCGGCCAGCCCTCGGCCGACCTCGCGGAGCTGGCACTCATCGACATCAAGCCGCTCGAGATCGTCCCGCTCGACCCGGCCGAGACCTCAGGGACGTAGGAGAAGGAGAACGCCATGACCCATCGCACGCTCTTCCCGCTCGCCGTTGCGGCCGCCCTCCTGGTAGTCCCCGCGCGCGGCCAGGCGCAGGACGCGCCGAAGCCGGAAGGCACGAAGGCAGAGAGCAACGCCGAGCGCCGGGGTCCAGCCACGACCCTGCGCGTCCAGCTCGTGATCACCCGCTTCCAGGGCGAGAAGAAGCTGGCCAGCCTCCCGTACACGCTCGTGGTGACCGCGGGAGGCAGCCGCGCGCGCATGAGGATGGGAGTCGACACGCCCATTCCCACGACGTCCACGTCATCGGATACCGGGAAGCCGATGACCTCTTTCCAGTACCGCAACGTGGGCACGAACATCGACTGCTTCGCGGTCGACCGCGGGGAGGGTCGCTATCAGCTGAACATCGGGGTCGAGAACTCCTCGGCCCTCACCGGTGTCGGAGCCAGC
>JBGPQQ010000405.1:0-3914 GCA_041489115.1 Vicinamibacteria bacterium
CCGGACGGTTCCTCCACGTCGGCGGCAACAGTCGGGCAATCCACCTCATCGGTAACGACTTCTCCGCCACGCGCGTGCCCGTGAGCTACGCCAGTGAGGAGCTGCGTGGGGCGGTCGCGTTGGAGGGCAACCTCCCGCCGCGGTAGGCCCGGGCCCGGCGTTGCGTGGCGAGCGACTTCCTACGGGGAGCCGAGATTCAGCTCCTTCACCAGGGCCTTGACGTGCTTCTCGAGCTGCGCCGCCCTGATCAGTCGATCGGGCTCACCGCGATCATCCGGTCGAGGACGTTCTTCGTGATGCGTTGGATTCGCGGGTCGTCCTCCAGGAAGTACCGACGCGGCGGGTTCATGAACCCCGGCGGCTTCGAAAGCACCATGTTCCACCAGCAGGTCGCGGCGTTGAACACCAGGTTGCCCTTCTTCCACGGATAGAGGGTCGTCGCGTAGGTGCCCTCCCGCGCTTCGCCGTTCCAACCGTACACCGGCCCGCTGGACAGCACCTCCAGGCCCGGATGGTCCGCGAGAGGGGGCCCGTGGTACTCCCAGCCGACGAGCTGGGCCACTCGATCACCCTTCTTCATTCCGGTTCCCTCGAACGCCCAGTGGTCGGCCTTGGCGCAGGTCCAGTCGGCGAAGCCGACGCCGTAGGACTTCGCTCCCATCAGCTGCTCCTCCGCTTCGAAGCCGCCGATCCTCCGCATGACCCGATTCGGCCGCCCGTCCGTGCTCGGTTGCAGCGAGACGACACCGGAGACGCTGTTGCCGGAGAGGAAGGCGAGGCTCACCCCCGCGTCCCGCGCCTTCGTCACGTTCGCGAGCATCTCCGCCGTCCAGTACTCGTCGTGACCGACCGAGACGAAGACCTTGCCTCGCAGCAGCCCCTCGCCGTTGGCGTGCGTGTCGACGTTCGAGATGTAGGTGACGTCGTACCCCTCCTTCTCCAGCCAGAACGAAAGTGGATGCTCGAGGAGCAGGAACTCCCCAGAGCCGTTCGTGAGCGGCTCGAAGCCGGCGGGGAAGCCGTTCCAGTACGTCACATAAGGCCGATCGAAGCTCACGTCGTTCCCGGGCCTCCTCGCCGTCGCTCCCCAGGGTTCCGCGCCGTAGTCGTAGAGCGACCGCCAGCCGGGCCATCGGTCGTAGGCCAGCCAGGTCAGGTCCGAGGACTGGAACACGAGATCCGCCCGGCGGTCGTCGCGCACGATGAACACGACGTAGGATTCCCCGCCCGTCTCCAGCGTGCTGAGCTTGCCGAGGTAGACGCCGCTCACCCAGTTCTGCGGAATCTCCAGGCCGAAGCCCTCGCGCCAGTTGCTTTCCCTCACGTTGCGCGGGCCGTCCTCGGGCGTGGGCTGAGCCACTCCCTCGAAGGGCCCCATCGAGCGCATCAAGCGGGCGCCTTTTCCCCCGTAGTAGCCCATGCGGTAGATGTCTACCCTGTACTGGGCGGGCGGGTCCGTGCTCACGTACACCGCGAGCCTCTGCCCCGCCCGAATGCTGGTGTGGGAGCAGTAGCCCTCCACTTCCTTCCGCCGACGCCAACCTTTGTCGTAAGGCTCATCCGCCGGGGCGTAGAGCGGTGCCTTGGGACCCTTGGCGGTCTTGGTCAGCATCCACTCCGTCGTTCCCGGCCTCTCGTTCTCCTGCCGGATCATGTTGCGCGGGCCGGAAGCCGTCGCCTCCGAGCCCAACGCAGCCGTGCCCGAGGCGCACAGCGCCAGAAGCCACACGGGACCAAGCTTCTTCATCTCAGATCTCCCTTCCCGCTCATCGCCCCCGTTTCGATGCCGGAGACGGCGCGCCTTCGACCGTGACCTGCCGCGCGCCCGAGCGGCGCACGCGGAGCACTCCGGTCTTCGGATCGAAGCGCCACCCCGGAGCGGCGCTCGCTCGCACGAGTGCCTCGCCGTCGCCGGTGACGGCCTTCGGCTCGAAGGCCAAGCGCAGCACCTCCTCCCCCGAGGCGTCGAACGTCCGATATCGGACGGTTCGCGGCTCGTAGGCCACCTCGGTCACGACCGACGACGACCGCACGAGGTGATCCCTTCCCGGCGGGGCCCACTCCGGCACCGCGCCCATCCCGGCCATGAAGTGGCGTATGTAGTCGCCGTAGCCGTCGCTGAACCAGTGCGACGACTCGACCGGTCCCACCCTGACGACGCCGCGGCGGTCGCACATGTAGCTCGCCCAGTTGAACGAACGGAACGCCTTCTCCCGGGTGGCCGCATCGCCCGTCTTCTCGTACAGGAGCGCCTGCACCGAGGCGAAGCGTGACGTGTGGCTGCCCATCTTGTACATGTACTCGACCTGCTCGGACACCGTCAGCGCCCCCCACTGCATGCCCGCCTCCTTCTCGGTATTCCCGGCGAAGGTGCGCTCGATCCAGTCCAGCAGGTGGCTGGCCCTCTCTCGCCAGGCGGGGTCGCGGTCGGTGTTCTCGAGGAGGTAGCGGGCCATCTCGCCCGCGTTGTACTGGGTCAGGTTGGTGGGCTTGGGGAGCCAGAAGAGGTCCTCGAAGTAGTTGGCCCACACGTCGTTCCGGAACGGGTAGGCCTCGAGCCACTCCCAGGCGACCCGCCGGGCTCGCCGCCACTCCGCGACGTCGCCGATTCCGAGCCGCGCGAGCTCGTCCAGCAGGCGCAACGTGGACGCCATGCTCGCGCAGTATTCCTCGCGCACGACCCCGGTCTCCGCCACCACGCGGAACGGCCAGGGCGAGCGCTCGGCGTCGCCCGCGCGCACGTGCCGGACGAGGGCCCGGGCGCAGGCGAGCGCGGCGTCGCGGTAGCGCAGGTCCTCCGTCAGCTTCCACGCGGTGAGGTACCCGAGGCCGAGCTCGCCGACCTTGTCGGGCTCGATGCCGCCGTAGCCGTCCCCCCGCCCGAGCCGCGGCCGGGGGTCGTCCTTCTCGGCGTACGAGAAATCATGCGCGCCCCGGAAGCGCATGGCCCCGTGGTCCGAGCTGGCGTAGGGCACCGCGGGCCACGCCCACGCCGGATCGGCCGGAGTCGTGCCGTTGGCGAGCTGGTAGTCGAGGGCCCGCCGCACGAGGTCGATCACGCGCCGGTCCCCGGAGAAGGCGTGGTACGCGGCGGCGCCCTGGACGAGGCCCGCGTAGACGCAGGCAGGGTTGTGGGGCCACGGCTGCCCGCGCAACGTCTCGCCGTCGAAGCAGCAGTAGGTGAGCCACGTCGGGAGGCCGTTCTCCTCGACCGGGAACCCCGTCAGGAGCTTCTCCCAGGCGAGGCGGACGACCGTGCCGTATGCCTGGTCCTGGGGCTCCACCCAGGACAACAGCTTCCCGCTGCCGTCGAGGACGACGGCATGACCGGCCAGGGTCGGACTCGCCGAAGACGGCTCCGACCCGGCATGGACCAGCCCGCCGGGGCGCGCGAGCGATCCACCGGCCACGAAGGCCAGCGCGATCCCTCCGATCACCGCTCCTCGAGCCCTTCTCCGCATCGTGACCTCCTTCCGCGCTCGTTAGCTCGAGCCGCGCCGGACGAGCTCCGTCGCCAGCTCCACGCGACGCTCGGGAAAACGGCCGGTTTCGAGCCGCGCGATCAGCAGCTGGCACGCCCGGGCGCCCATGTCGTATCCGGGCAGCCGCACCGTGGTGAGCGGCGGATCGACCCACTGCGCGAGGTCGAAATCGTCGAACCCCACTACCGCCAGGTCGGCCGGGCAGCGCCGCCCCGCGCGCCGACCGCCCTCCAGGACGCCCAACGCGAGCAGGTCGTTCGCGGCCATCACCGCCGTGATCTCCGGCCGCTCGCGCAGCAGGCGCTCGGTGGCCGCTCGCGCGGCGTCCTTCGTCTCCGGCCCGCACGGCCGCACGTGCCCCGTCGCTCGCCCGCCCAAGGGCCGCAGAGCATCGCGGAAGCCACGAATGCGCTCCTCGACCGCCGGCCAGGC
>JBGPQQ010000406.1:0-3912 GCA_041489115.1 Vicinamibacteria bacterium
CGCACCCCCATCTTGAGCAGCAGCTCGAACGCCTTCGCCCACTGCGGGTAGTGCCGGAAGAACGGGTCGTTCTTGAGCGCGTCCTTCGCCCGCTTGACGTCGACATCCTTCAGCGGGTGCGTGGGGAGCTTGTAGTCCGCGATGTCCTGGGGGGTCACGCCGAGGAAGCGGGCCTGGGGGACGCAGAAAAACTCGTTCAGGTGGGCGTTGTTTCCCGAGCCAACCTTCAAAGTCCGGTAGATGTTGCCGATGCCGTAGGGGTCGCAATCCACGAACACGTAGACCGGGATCTTCTTCTCGTCGGCCAGCCGCCGCACGAAGCGCCGCACCGCCCGGGTCGGGACGCCGGCCATCGACACGAGGATGCAGTCGGCCTTCGCCCAGTACTGGTGCCGGTTCAGCCGGTCGAAGATGCCGCCCGTCTCGATGGCGAGGATGAACGTCGCCTTCGTCCGGAAGCCGAGGTGCTCGACCTCGGGCGGGATGCCGTAGGCCCCGGAGCCGAACTTCGTGCAGTCGATGTCGATCGTCCGCGTCGAGCCGGGCTCGGCGCGGTCCACGACCACGAGCTCGCCGGCCACGAGGCCCCCGTGCTCGTCCGGGGTGAAGCACAGCTGCTCCTTGTTGACCCCGAAGAAGGCCTCGATGTCGTCGAGGATCGTGTCCGACTCGACCTGGTCGTCGCAGCGGGCGTCGTCCCAGTTCTTGGTCTGGTAGTAGGCGTCGCGCTTCGTGGCGCGGTCGTCGGTTTCGATGAGCCGCTTCGAGAGGGCGACCATGCGCAGGGTCTGCGCGAAAGTCTTGACCGTCGAGACGGTGAGGGTGCGCTCCTTCTGCTTGCCCACCATCTCGAAGTGCCCCTTCTTCGGGGCGTACCGGACGTTCGAGAGCGAGCGGAGCGGGAACTTCATCGACGGTTTCTTGCCGCCGACGATCTTGCCGTGGATATCCTTCCCCGACTCGACGATCTTCGCGACGACCGTGCCCGGCCCCGTGCTCGCTCTGGGCAACGAGATGCTCCTCCTCAGGGTGGCAGAAAACCCAGAGGAGTCTATCACATAGGGCCGGGACGCTCCGGCCGGGAGGGAGGGCTCAGGCGCTCGCGGGGAGGTCGGCGTCGTCCGTGAAGAGGTCGGAGCCCATCTCGGCCAGCCGGAGCAGGCGCTCCTGGTCCTCGATGGAGTAGCGGGCGATGCGCCGCCGGGTTTGTTCCCCCGGTCCAGGAGCCACCAGCAGACCCACGACGGCCCCGACCACGCCGCCCAGCAGGGCGACTCCGACGTAGGTGCTCGTCCGACGAGCGCTCGTCATGACTGCTCCAAACCTCCCGTCGCGTGAGCATGCAAGACACGTGCCGTGGCGGATCGATTCCACCGGCATCGCGGAATGCCCGAAAACGCTGGGAAACCGCGCGCGCCACGGGCGGGCGTGTTCAACCATCGGGAGCGGGGTGTCCATTCCGTCGTAGCGCCGTAACAGAACGGCTACATTCATGACGCCGCCGTGGCCGCACCTCGGTCCGCCTCGAGGCCGAGGCGAGGCTCCGCCGTGCCATCAGCCGAGGGCCTCGCGGCTGCGCTCCAGGGTCTGGCGCAGCGCGTCCACCACCCGCTTCTCCTCCTTCTCGGAGAGCGCCAGGATGTCCTTGAGGGCGATCCCGATGTGGGGGATGAACTTGTCGATGTACGACCGCTTCTTCGCCTCGTCCTCGCTCCTCCGGCGATGCCGGATGTGCGCGGAGAGCTTGCGGCCCACCTCCATGAGCCCGAGGCGCAGCTCCTTCACGATCTCGGGGTAGTGCGCGATCGCCTCCTTCGACTCCGAGGTGAACGGCACCCACACCGAGGCGATGTGGATCATCAGCACCATCGGCCCGGACGGCAGCGCCCCTTTCGACATCTGCATCCCGTAGGAGCGCCAGTCGACGGTCATCGCGGCCTTGGTGATGGCGCAGGCGGAGGCCTGGTACTGCAAGGGAACGCGGTTGGCGAGGCGGTAGAGCTCGATCAGCTCGTCCGCCGGGAGCTTCCCCCCGTAGGCGAGGCCCACCTCGACCTGGAAGGGGTTGCCGCGGTAGACGGCGGGCGGACGCGTGACCGCGTCGAAGTAATCGGCCTCGAACCGCTTCCGAAGGCCCGCCACGATCGCCTTTTCGCCGATCGGCGAGAGGCAGGTCGTGGGCGGCGACATGATCTTCACCGACTGGAAGGCCTTGTGCAGCCGCTCCACGTCGGCCGGGGCCAGGTTCCGCGGCCGGTTCTCGGGCTTGAGGTGGGCGAGCTTGCAGAGCCCCGCGACGACCTTGTCGGTGACCCGCGAGAAGTCGTGCTTGAGGGCGGAGGAGAGGTTCCGCGCCGGCGTGTCCTGCAGCATGCGCATGAGCCGCCCGAGCTCGACCCCGTAGGGGTGGGGCTTGATCTCCTTCGGCTCCTCGGGCAGCGCGCTCACCGCGCGCTCGTAGCGGATCGCCTCCTGCTTCGGCGGCGTGTAGAGGATCTCGGCGTGGGGGTTGGCGAGCGCCGTCTGCTCGACGTAGTCGTCCACCGAGCGCTTGCCCTTCTTGTAGATGGCCTCGAGCTCGATCTCGACCTTCGTGCCGTGGTCCGCGTCCCACTCGGTCACCTCGTCCTTGAGGACGAGGGGCTCGTTCCGCTTCGTGTCCACCGTGACCTCGAAGAGGTGCGCCGGCGCTTTCTTCCCGGTTCGGCTGACGATGCGCACCGGCTTGCCGGTGGTCAGCTGCCCGTACATCCCGGCCGCCGACACGCCGATCCCCTGCTGGCCGCGCTGCTGCTTCAGGGTGTGGAACTTCGAGCCGTAGAGGAGCTTCCCGAAGACGCGAGGGATCTGCTTGCGCACGATGCCGGGGCCGTTGTCCTCGACGGCAACCCGGAAGCGGTCCTCGGCCAGCTGGTCGATGTGGATGCGCAGGGTGGGCAGGATGCCCGCCTCGCCGCAGGCGTCGAGCGAGTTGTCGACACACTCGCGGACGGCGGTGAGGAGCGCCTTCTGGGGGTTGTCGAAGCCGAGGAGGTGGCGGTTCTTGACGAAGAACTCCGACACCGAGATCTCGCGCTGCCGCGAGGCGAGCGACTCGGCGGTGACGCGGGGGGCGGCGTTCGGCTCGGGCGCGCGCGGCTCCGCGGCCGCGGGAGCATCAGGGGCGGCTTTCGGCTTCCCGCCGGGCGGGGGATTTCTTTCCGCCGGGGGGAGCGCCTCGAGCGGTGCGGCCGTGGCCTCGCCGAAGAGATCGAGCTGGGGGCGGCCCACCTTGTGCCCCGGCTTTCCCGGGCCCTTCTTCGCCGGCTGCGGCTTCGCCAAGTCCTCTTCCTCTTCTCCCGCGTCCTCGACACACGCGGCAGTCTAGCATCACACGCGGGGCGGACAAGGAAGGACCAACGACCTGGGCAGGGGTTCACGACCGCTCGACGCACGCTCTGGAGGGGACCGATCTCGGGCGAGACCCTACGGCGGCAGGCACTTGCCGCCGCCCGTGCATTTGGTGTTGTTCTCGTTGCAGCAGTTGCTGCAGCACTCCGCGCTGTGAGTGCAATCCCGGCCGTTCTGCAGGCAGGTTGCTGCCACCAGGGCGGGCGGCGGCGTGACGACGGACAGGACCGCGAGCCCCGTCAGCGCCGCGACGCGGCGCAGGGCTTCCCGACGCCCGGCCCCGTTTGCCGCACGGCCTGCTCCCGGGTCCGCCTCGGCCGACCGGGGGGCCCGTCCGTCGACAAGCCCGGCCCGCTCGAGCCGGCGCAGGGCCACCTCCACCGCAGTCTCGTCGACCGGCTCTCCCCGCGCGGCGCTCACGCGCTCGGCGATCTCGGCCGTCGAGCGGCGACTGTCGCACTCCCGCCACACCGCCGCGGCCAGCGGGCGGAGGCAGTGCGCGCGGTGCCGCCGCCGGTCGTA
>JBGPQQ010000407.1:0-3910 GCA_041489115.1 Vicinamibacteria bacterium
AGGTCATGCCCGCCACCGGACGGAGGATCGCGCGGGACAAGGGCCAGCGGTTCCGCCGCGCCGCGCTCCACGACCCGGAGACGAGCCTCGACTTCGGCACCCACTACCTGCGGCAGATGAGTGAGCGCTTCTCCGGGTCGGTCGAGAAGGTGCTCGCCGCCTACAACGCCGGCCCCCACCGGGTGGACGCGTGGACGGCGCTGCGGGGCGAGCTCCCCCCCGAGGAGTTCATCGAGAGCATTCCGTTCAGCGAGACCCGGAGCTACGTCACGATCGTCCTCGCCAACCGCGAGCAGTACCGCCGGCTGTACCGGCTGGAGCGCATAGCGCCCGCCCCGGCCTCGGAGGGAGCGCGCCCTTGAGCTTCCGTCTCGGCGACTTCAAGCAGCGGATCGACCCCTCGGTCCTCAAGCGCGAGGCGGGGGTGCGCTCGGACGGACGCGGGCCCGCGCAGCTCCGGCCCGTGCGGTTCACGACGGGCTACCTCAAGCACGCCGACGGCTCCTGCCTCGTCGAGGTCGGGGACACGCGGGTCGTGTGCGCGGTGAGCGTCGAGGAGAAGCTGCCGCCGTTCCTGAAGGGGAAGGGCGAGGGCTGGGTGACCGCCGAGTACGGCATGCTTCCCCGCGCCACCACCACCCGCTCGCAGCGCGAGGCCTCGAGGGGAGCCCCTTCCGGGCGCACCCACGAGATCCAGCGGCTCATCGGGCGGTCGCTGCGCGCGGTGGTGGACACGAAGGCGCTCGGCGAGAGGACGCTCTGGGCGGACTGCGACGTGATCCAGGCCGACGGCGGCACCCGCTGCGCGTCGATCACCGGCGCGTTCGTCGCCCTCGTGGAGGCGCTCCAGAAGCTGCGCCGCGCCGGCTCGCTGCCGGAGGTGCCGGTGACCGACTACGTCGCCGCGGTCTCCGTGGGCAAGGTGGGCGAGGCGATCCTCCTCGACCTGAACTACGAGGAGGACTCGAACGCCCACGTGGACATGAACATCGTGAAGACGGGCCGGGGCCGCTTCGTCGAGGTGCAGGGCACCGCCGAGGGCGAGCCGTTCACCGAGGACGAGATGAAGGCGCTGATGGAGGCGGCGGACAGGGGGATCAAGGAGCTGGTCCTCCTCCAGAAGAAGGCCCTCGGTGACTTCGAGCCGAAGGCGGCCGCGCCCGCGCGATAGGACGCGGGCAGGCGGGGCCCTCAGTCGGGCTCGTGCCGCCCGGCGAGGAACTCCCGCAGGCGCGCGAACGCCTTCCCGCGGTGGCTCACGCGGTCCTTCTCCTCCCGCCCCACCTCGCCGAACGTCTTCCCGAACGGGGGGTACAAGAAGAGCGGGTCGTACCCGAAGCCGTTCTCGCCCCGCATCTCCTCCGCGATGAAGCCGTGGACGCTCTCCTGGGCCTGGAAGAGCGTCTCCGCTCCCCGCGCCACCACAACCGCGCTCGTGAAGCGCGCACCACGCTCCGGGCGCGGCCGGCCGCGGAGCTTCTCGAGCAGCAGCAGGTTGCGCTCCCGGTCGCTCGCGCCCTCGCCGCCGAAGCGGCTGGAGTAGAGCCCCGGCGCCCCGCCGAGGGCGTCGACCGAGAGCCCCGAGTCGTCGGCGACGGTCAGCCGCCCCGAGAGGCGGGCGTAGGCGAGCGCCTTGATCGTGGCGTTCTCGAGGAAGGTCTCCCCGGTCTCGTTCGGGCCCTCGAGGATCCCGAGGTCGCGGGGGCCCACCACGCGGAACGGCAGGCCTTCCACCAGCAGGCGCATCTCGTTCAGCTTGCCCGGGTTCTGGCTGGCGAGGAGGAGGTCGCCCATGAGCCGGCCATGATACTGCTATCATCCTCGGCGGCTCGGGGAGTAGCTCAGCCTGGTAGAGCACGAGCCTTGGGCGCTCGTGGCCGCGGGTTCGAATCCCGCCTCCCCGACCAGTCCCCCCATCGACCCAACGGGTTGGCTCCGGGCCGTCTCCTTACCGCGTGCGTGATATCATCGCATCGGTAAGGAGGAGGATGGCGACCATCACACTCACCTCGAAAGGGCAGATCACCCTGCCCAAGGCCATCCGCGAGCGTTTGGCGCTCAAGCAGGGTGACCGGTTGCGGGTCGCGGTCGACAGCGACGGGCGGATGACCCTGGCACGGGAGCAGCAGCAGCCCATCGACAGCGTCTACGGCTTACTTCGGCACCTCGCCAAGAAGCGACCCGTCTCCCTGGCCGAGATGCGCACAGCCCTTCGGCAGCGGGCGAAGGAGAAGCACACCGGGAACCGAGCTTGATCGCGCTCGACACCAACGTGCTGGTGCGCTTGCTCTGTCAAGTCGGCCGGACTCGGGGAGCTCGCACGACCTACACCTTCGACCGGGACCTGCGAAAGGCCGAGAGCTTCACCCTCCTCTGAACCCTCCGGGGTGGCGGGCGCGGCCACCCGCCTGCTTCTTGTACTGGGGAGAGACCTCGCGGATCAGGTCCTCGGTCCAGGGCCTGTGGCCTTCGACGACGAGGGCCCACTGGCCGGGCGCCGCCCGGGGACGGCGTCAAGGCGTCCCTCGCGTCCGAGCCCAGGCTCTGACGCTCACTCCCCTTCGCCCTCGAGCCGCGCGTGCTCGGCCAAAACGTCTTTCCCGAGAGACTCGCGGAGCCAGATTCGCTCGACGATCGGATAAGCGGCGACAACCGGCAGCGCGAGCAGCGCCCCGACGATTCCCCCAAGCGCCGCCCCTATCCCGAGACCAAGCAGCACCGCGACACGCGACAACTTCAGACGATGGCCATACACCTTTGGCGCGATGGCGTAGTTTTCGATCACGGAACAGAGCGCGTACAGGCCGGCGACGGCAACGGCGGTGCCGGGCGAGATGGTGAGCGCAACCAGCACGGCCGCCGTGAGCGCAACGAAGAAGCCGAGAATCGGAACGAAGTCGCACACGCCGGCGAGCACCGCGAGCATGAACGCCGCGGGCACTTTCAGCAGCGTGAGCGACACGAGGACGAAGACCGCGGCGAAGAGCGAGGTGAGGAGGTTGCCGGCGACATAGGCGAACACAGCCTCGGTCACGCCCGCGACCGTCTCGTTCACCTTCGCGCGGTGCTCGCGCGGGACGTACGCGATTACCCACTCGTAGGTGCGGCGGCCATCCGCCAGCAAGTAGAGCGTCAGGATGAAGGCAAAGAGCGTCATCGCGGCGGCCGTCAGCACCGCGCTGCCGATTTCAGGCACTTTGGCGGCGATCGCGGACATCAGCTGCGCCGGATCCTGGGGCCCTCGCCGCACAACGCGGGCGACCGCCACAGGCACGCGCACCGCGACACTCTCCTGGAACGAGGCGACACGGCCGACGAGCAGCTTCGTTTCTTCCCTGAGCGGCGCCACGGCCGCAGAGAGAAAGGCGCCGAAGGTGGCGAGCGTCACGACGCCGACCACCAGCACGGCCAGACCCCGCTTCAATCTTCGGCGTTCCAGCCACCGAACGACCGGTTCGAGCGTGACGGCGAGGACGAGCGACACGAGCACCACCAGCACGATGGGCCAGACCTGCAGCCAGATCCAGACGAGCGCCGCCGCGCTCAGGATCTTCAAGATGGTCAGCCAGGACACGTAAAGCCGAACGCGTTCGGGAGGTGACGGGCTCATCAACGGAGTTCTCTCACAAGCTCGGGCAGCGACTCGGTCAGGTCGGCAAATCTCTCAAGGATTGCTCGAATGCGGGCGCTGATCCTGCTGCCTTGCCGGTTCGAAAGCGTTGTTGACCGCCGATGATCTTGTGTTCCACTAGGCGGTTCTGCATCAGATTCAGCGGCAAATGGCCCAAGATCTGAATCCAGCCGGCATTCATGCTCGGCCGATACCGCCGCCAAATCGCCGTTGGCGCATAGAACTTCTGCCAAGCCCTCTGCCAGCCCTCGTGCAGCTGTTCGCGAGTCATCAGCTTGG
>JBGPQQ010000408.1:0-3910 GCA_041489115.1 Vicinamibacteria bacterium
ATCGCGGCCAGGTCCTCGCGGAGGAAGGGCTCCGACCCCGTGAAGCTGACCAGCAGGGACGCGCTCCGCCCCAGCTCGGCCGCCACCGCCGCCCACGCCGGGGCATCGAGCTCCTCGCCCGCGGACTCCGCCCGGTGCTCGCAGAAGTGGCAGAAGGACTCGCAGCGCGGGGAGAGCTGCCAGGTGCAGTGGACGGGCTCGCCCCCGAGGAAGGCGCGCACGAGCCTCGCCTTCTTCGAGCCGCTCGAGAGCCGGCCGCCGGCGGTCACCGGCGCCAGAGGGGGTCGTCCCAGAAGCCGCCGGGAACGAGGAGCACGAGGAGGGCCACGGCCACGAAGGCCAGGTCGTAGGCGAGGCTTCCCCGCGCGTAGTCCCAGAGCAGAAGCCGCACCGCTTCGCTCCGCCTCACTCAGCTCTCCTCGCTCACGGGAGCCTCATCCTATGGGCGCGGCCGACGGGGGTCAACCGCGCCCCACCGCGAGCCCTCCCGGTCCGCCGCGCCGGCCCCAGGTCTCCGCGCTCACGCCGAAGCGGCGGAGCACCGCGGCCACCGTCTCGAGGTGCGACGTGACCTCCGACGTCTGGAGCCGCCCGCCTCCCCCCGCAACCGCCAGGGGCACCGCGAGCTGGTCGGCCAGCCAGGGGTCCACCACGGCCTCCTCGTCCTCGATGAACTTCAGGACCCGCCGGGCGGCCCGCTCCCCGAGCACCTCCGCACGCAGCCCCCGCTCCCCCAGCACGCCGAAGGCCGCGCGGCCCGTCTCGAACACGGCTTCGACCTGCAGGAACGCTCCCGGGGACGCCGCCACGAGATCGACCACGTCCCACTCGGTCTCCATCCGCCGCTCTTCCCAGAGGAGCGCCCGCGCCGCGTCGGCCGCCCGCCGGGCCACGTCGCCCCGCAGCCGCGCCGCCCCCGAGATGCCCCGCACGGCCACGAGCGCTCCCCGGCGCGAGAGGTCGAGAGTGGCCGGGCGCGGCCACGGATCGACCTCCGCCTCCACGCACCCCTCGCCGCGCGGGAAGAACCCGGCCCGCTCGAGACGCAGGCGCACCCCGAGGCCCAGCCTCCCGACCACCTTCGCCCAGTGCCGCGAGAGGAAGTGGTGGCTCGGGCTGCGGGGCACGTGCGTTCCCCCCGTCACTTCCACCCGGCTCGCGGCAGCCGCGGTGGCCAGGATCGGGATCACGGACTGGAGGACCAGCGTCGAAGCACCCGCCGTGCCGATGTCGAAGCGGAAGTCCCCGGGCGAGACCGGCCCCGGCACGAACCGCAGGTCCGGCGAGCCGTCGAAGGCCCCGTGCACCTCGGCGTTGCAGCTCATCGCCGCCGCCCGGACCGCCGCGAGGTGCTGGGGCCGCAGGCCGGGCCGGAGGCGGTTGGCCCGGATCCTCTCGACCCGGAAGCCCTGGCCGGTCAGAGCCGAGAGGGCGAGCGCCGTCCGGAGGATCTGTCCCCCGCCCTCGCGCTGCGCCCCGTCGAGCGGGATGAGGTCCACCGGGGGCTACTCGGGGCGGTCGCCGTCGGGGTGGAAGCAGCGCCGGCACCGGGCCTCGTACTGCCCGGCCCCGCCCACCACCACCCGGTCCTCGGTGGCGACGAGGCGCTGCGAGCGGTTGGCGGGCGCCCCGCAGCGCATGCACACCGCGAGCGTCTTGTCCACGTACTCCGCCACCGCCATGAGCTGCGGCATGGGCTCGAACGGGCGGCCCCGGTAGTCCTGGTCGAGCCCGGCCACGATGACGCGCATGCCCCGGTTGGCGAGCGCGTCCGCGACACCCACGAGTGTCGCGTCGAAGAACTGGCCCTCGTCGATCCCCACCACCTCGGTGTCGGCCTCGACGAGAGCGAGGATCTCCGCGGCCTTCTCGACGACCTGCGAGGGCATCTTCATCTCCGAGTGGCTGACGATCTCGGCCTCGGAGTAGCGGGCGTCGAGCCGCGGCTTGAAGAGCTGCACCTTCTGGCGGGCGATCTGCGCCCGGCGCACGCGGCGGATGAGCTCCTCGCTCTTCCCGCTGAACATGCTGCCGGTGATGACCTCGATCGAGCCCGGGCGGGCGGGCGGAGGCGCGGGCACCCGTTCTCCCCTACCGGTTGACGCGCTCGATGTACGACGCCGTCGCCGTCTCGATCCGGATGACGTCGCCCTCGTTGATGAAGGGGGGCACCTGGACCACGAGGCCCGTCTCCATCTTCGCCGGCTTGCCCACGTTCGAGACCGAGGCCCCCTTGATGGCGGGCTCGGTCTCCACGACCTTCATCACCACGGTCAGCGGGAGCTCGATGCCGACGGGCCGGTCCTCGTAGAACTCGATCGCCAGCTTGAGGTTCGGGATCAGGTAGGCGACGGCGTCGCCGAGGACCTCGGTGGAGAGGCCCACCTGCTCGAAGGTCTCGTTGTTCATGAAGTAGTACATGTCGCCGTCCTGGTAGAGGTACTCCATCTCCGTCTCGTCCAGGATGGCCCGCTCCACGATGTCCACCGACCGGAAGCGGTGATCGCTGATGGATCCGGTCTTCAGATTGCGGATCCTCGCCTGCACCATCCCCCGCAGGTTTCCCGGCGTTTTGTGTTGGGCTTCCACGATCCTGTAGAGGTCGTTCTCGTGCTTGATGCACATCCCCTTCTTGAGCTGCGTCGCCTGGATCATTCCTTCGCTACCTCGCCAAACCTCGTATTATAGCCCGCCTCGCCTCACTCGACCTCGATGCGGGCCAGGTCCACGCGGCAGGGCGCCGTGCCCTCCGCCGCCCGCGGGGTCATCGCCGCCCGTTCGCCGCCGTCACTCGTAAGCCTCGAAGAGCCGCCCCCACGGCGTCGCCGCGATGTCGGCCATCCGACGCTTGCCGTAGACCGGCCACCAGTACCGGTCGTGGTACAGGGAGGAGCCCCAGATGAACGCGTGCACGAGGGGCGTCTTGAAGAAGAGCGACTGGATCCGGGCGAGGGGGGTGAACCAGAGCAGGCGCCCCACCCGGCTCGCGAAGTGATAGCGCACCCGGAAGTGGAAGTTCACCTCCGAGACGTCCTCCCCCACCACCTCGATCTCGCGCACGTCGCCCACGCCGAGCCCCCGCTCGTGCGCGATCCGGATGCAGTCCACGTCCGCCATCGGGTCGAAGCCCATGAGCCACGCGCTCACCGCGTCGATCGCCACCATGTCGTCGCTCGCCAGGACGTAGTCCTTGATCACGGGGACCATGGCCCGCGGCCCCGCCCCGTCGCCGCAGATCGTGCCGTCCATCACCGCGAACATCCCGGCGTGGATCTCCTTCTGCACGGCGAGGAGGTCCACGAGCGTCGCGTGGATGTCGGTGTGGGCCCAGTGGCGGTTCTCGCGCAGGAGCCCGCCGAACGCGTTCTTCATCGCGCCGGTCATGGTCGTGTAGACGTGGGTCTTCACGGTCGGGAGGTGCACCACGTTGCTGCCGATCATGACCTCGGGCACGCGGACCTGGCCGAAGATGCGGTCGAGGACGAGGAGCGGCGCCTTGGGCTCGATCGTCACCCACCGACAGTCCGGCGAGAAGTTGTCGGCCGTGGGCACCTCGTAGCGGCGGTAGACCCCGGCGAGCTTGTTGAGCTCGTCCCCGCGGTGCGCGTCGGTCACCACGGTCTGGTTGTGCAGGCCCAGCAGGTCGCGGTACCCGTCCTGGCGGAGCGTCCTCACGACACCCTCGAGCTGCCACGGGGTGGTGTTCGCGGAGAGGTAGGGGAGGTGCCAGGAGATGTTGTCCTTCAGGATGGTCCGCCGATCGCGGGGCAGGGCCCGGCCGTAGTCCAGGCGGCGCATGAGGCTGCCGACGTCGTCGAGAACCGTTTCCGGCCGCGTGCGGACGACCGCGACCCGGCTGCGGGTCCGGCCCGATCCGATCCTCTCGCGTCTGCGCGCCGTTTCCACCGGG
>JBGPQQ010000409.1:0-3905 GCA_041489115.1 Vicinamibacteria bacterium
CGGGATCGGCGGGAAGCTCGATCACCTCGAGCCCGAGCGACCGGAGGAGAAAGGCGTAGGCCGCGTGCTGGGCCACCGCGCGGCCGAGGTCGATCGGCTCCCAGCTCCGGAAGGTCAGCTCGCAGCGTTCGAGCGTGGACGGGACGGCTCGCATCAGGGCGATGCCGGCCGCCCCGCCCGCGGAGGAGCCTCCAGCCATAGGCCCTGATGTTTGCGTCTGATCGCGCCAGACGCAAACGTGACGGCGTCAGGCCTGGGCCCGGGCTACTTCGTCTTAACCGGGTCCGCCGGCCGCGGAGGCAGGCGGACGACGACGTCCGGGTAGGTGCTCGGCAGGCTGTCGATCCGGCCGAAGCGCGTGCCCAGGAGCTTCCGGCTCAGCCGCTCGATGACCCACTGCGAGATGTTGCCGCCGCCGTTCGAGCGGACGTCCACCACGAGGCCCTCCTTGACGGCCTCGGGGTAGAACCACTTCAGGGACTCGTAGCTGCCGGCCGATCCCATGTCGGGGATGTGGATGTAGCCGGCGCGGCCCTTCGTGAGCTGGGCCACCTTCGCCCGCGCGGCCCTCACGAACTGCAGGTAGAGCAAGCTCTCCTCGCTCGTGATCGGCCGGTACGTCGTCCTGCGGGCGCCCTCGAGGGTGGGCTTCGCGTTGAGCGTCAGCGTGACGGGGTCGGTCTTGTGCCGCAGCAGCCGGTATGGGTCGTCGTCGGCCTTGAGCTCGACGCCGTCGATCTCGAGGACGTAGTCGCCGGCCTTCGCGTCCACCCCGACCTCGGTGAGCGGCGAGCGGTACGGGTCCTCCTCGTTCTGGCCCTCCAGGACCCGGGCGATGCGGTAGCGCCCGGCCTTCTCGTCCAGCTCGAAGCGCGCTCCCGGGAGGGCGACCTTCGGCCGGGGCGGGATCTCGTAGTCGCCGCCCTCGATGTAGGCGTGGCCGACGTTCAGCTCCGCCACCATCTCGCCGAGGACGTAGTTGAGATTGGAGCGGTGGGCGACGTGGGGCAGGAGGGCGCGATAGCGCTCGCCGATCGCTTTCCAGTCGTAGCCGTGCATGTTCGCCACGTAGAAGAAGTCCCGGTAGCGCCGCCAGACCTCGTCGAAGATCTCCGCCCACTCCTGGGCGGGAACGCGGTCCACCATCAGGCCCTTCGTGGAGACGGTCTTCTTGTCCTTGGCGTCGGGCTTCGCGTCGAGGAGGTAGCCCTTCGTGGCCACGACCCCCCGGTAGTTGTCGGCGTTCACGGGGACCGGCGTGACGCGGGAGGCGAGCCCGTCGAAGTCGATCCGGAACGGCCTCTCCTTCTTCTCCGGCTCGGCCTTCGCGTTGTCCTTCGCCTCCGGCGTCTTCTCGGGCGCGCCGGGCTCCGGCTTCGCCTCGTCCTTCTTCTCGTCGAGCGTCACCTCGTCCGACGGCGGGGGGAACGGGCTCTTGCCGTCCTTCTTCAGGGTGAGCGCGAAGAGGCCGGTCATGCGGGCGCCGGCGAAGTTCCACTCGACCTGGCTCATCTGGGGGGCGCACTGCCGCTCGCTCTGGTAGTAGAGGTGCTCGCCCTCGGGGTCCCAGCTCGGGGCCTCCTCGTTGAAGGTCTCGTCCGTCATTCGGTGCACCTGGGCGTCCGTGGCGCTCCAGATGTGCAGTGAGCGGGCGCCGGAGGGGTCGTACATCGACAAGGCCCGGTAGGCGCCCTTCGGCGACCACGTGTAGTCCCGGATCAGGCCGCGTGGATCGTCCGCGATCTGGACCGGCTTCGTATCGGCCAGGGTGACGACGTAGAGCTTGCCGTCCTTGTCGGAGAAGGCGAGGCGGGTGCCGTCCGCCGACCACTCGGGCGCGTAGCGCATCGCCTGGCCGCCGGTCGTGACCTGCTCGCCTTCCCGCCGGCCTGGTCGATCAGCCAGACCTCGTCCTCGCCGCTGCGGTCGGAGACGAACACGATGCGCTTGCCGTCCGGCGACCAGCGCGCCCACTTGTCGTGGGCGTTCGAGGTGTTCGTCAGGTTCCGGGTGGGGCCCTTCTCGATCGGAACCGTGAAGACGTCCCCGCGGGCCACGACGAGCGCCCGCTCGCCCTTCGGGCTCAGCTCGAAATCCTCGATCCGCTTCTCCGCGCTCACCCGCGCCGGCCGCATGGCGACGCCGTCGTTCGGGACGAAGATCGAGAGGGCCTGGTCGGCCTTCGCGCGGACGTCGAAGACGTGCAGCTCGCCGTCCAGCTCGTAGACGATGCGCGAGGCGTTGTCGGACCAGGGCCAGCGCACGTCCCAGGTCGTGCTGCCCGTGAGCTTCGTGACTGCCTCGGTCTTCAGGTCGTAGGAGTAGAGGCCGCCCTTGAGCGCGACCGTGTACAGGCGGCCCTCGGAGCGAATGCCGTCCGCGTCACGGAGCGAGCGGAAGAGGATGGCTGTCCCGTCCGGCGAGAACTTCGGGAAGAGCTCGAGGCCGGGGTGGGCGGTGAGCCTCGTCGCCACCCTTCGCCGGCGCCGTCCAGATGTCGCCGGCGTAGCAGAACGCGACGCGGTCGCCGGCGATGTCGGGGAAGCGCAGGAGCTTCGTCTGGGCCGCGGCGGCGGCGGGCAGGAGGCCCGCGGCGGAGGCCGCGAGCAGGCCGATGGCCGCGTTCAATCGGGCCGCATCGCTGCCAGGGGCCCCGCGCACGGGCCCGGCACCGGGCGCCCGTGCAAGCGAGCGCCGGTCGTGTCGTCGGCTCGAGCGGGGTCTGGCACGATGCGCCCAATTCGCGGCCAGTGCGAGCTCCGCCTTTGGGCTTCGGTTCGAGCCATGCCGCCGGGATCGGGGATCCCTCGGGACCCGGCCAGTCGGAGTCCCTGCTAACGACGCGACCTCTGGTGGGCGGGTGGGGTTCGCACTCCGCTCGCTTAGTCCCGCGGGCGACCCATGCGCTCGCTCCGGCGACCCCACCCGCCAGATCGTTGATCGCGTCGTCTGCCCAAGGCGACCGGCGCACCGCCGGTCCACACTCGGGATGACAGAACGCTACTTCGTGCCGGGCTTGCGCAGCTCGATGCCGCCGTTGACCGTCTCCATCTCGAGGAGGCGGCCGCCGCTGCCGATCGTGCCCTCGATCTTGCGGCGGGAGATGCGCCCGGTGACGGTGAGCGGGAAGTCGGTCTGGATGTCGCCGTTCACGGTGGCCGCCTTCACGTCGGCGCTTAGGCCCTCGGGCATCACGACGTGGATCCCGCCGTTGACCGTGCGGGCCTCGGCGTCGGCGGCGATGCCGGTCGCCTCGATCCCCCCGTTGACCGTGCGCCCGACGAAGCGGACGCCGGCTGGCACCTTCACGCGGAACTCGACGTTGACGTCGTTGTTGCGGACGCTCATCCGCCCGCCCTCGCCGGGCTTGCACTCGTTCGGCGCGCCGCTGGAAGGGTAGACGGCGCAGATCGTGACGCCGCCGGCGTGCTCGACAACCTCGACCTTCACCTCGGCCGGGTCGCTCTTGCGTCCCTTCTTGACCGCGGTGACCTCGATGTCGCCGCCGCTCGCGCCGGTCGCGACGATCCCGCCGTTGACGCCCTTGATCTCGACCGCGGCCCCGGCCGCGACCTTTCCCGCCCAGTGGAACTCCTCCTGGCCCGCCGCCGCCAGGGCCGGGCCCGCGAGGACCGCCGCCGCCACCGCCGCCAGGATCGTCGTGCGCTTCATGGCTCTTCTCCTCCTACGGCCGCTTGCGGATGTTGACGGCGCCTGACAGCGTCTCCACCTTGATGTGCGCCCCGCCCGAGCCCACCGTGAACGAGAGCTCCTTCTGGGGCGTCCACTTGCTCGACTTCTCGGCGGCAGGACCCAGCTCGTTGGTGATCTCGCCGCTGAAGGTGGACACGGAGAACTCCGCGCCGAAGCTCGCGGGCAAGAAGAGGTCGACCGTGCCGCTCACC
>JBGPQQ010000410.1:0-3901 GCA_041489115.1 Vicinamibacteria bacterium
CGCCGCGGTCGTGTCGACGGCCTCCACGGCGAAGCCGGGCACCAGGGAGCGGACCTCGGCGGCAGCCACGTACGCTCCGCGCGCACCGAGGGTCAGGACGACCGTCTTCGGCCCCATCGCGAGGAGCGCGTCGGCCGCCGCCTCGACGTCGCGGTCGCTCTCGATCTTTCGGCCGGTCAGGAACTCGGCCTCCGTCTCGTTCACCGACAGGTAGGCGAGCTTCGCGAGCGACGCCCCGTCCATCTTCCGGGCCGGCGCGAGGTTCAGCATCACCGGCTTGCCCATCCTCGCCCCGAGCGCGATCACGTGGTCGAGGGTCTCGGACAGGATCTCGCACTGCGTCCCGATGATCGCCGCCTGCTCGAGCGCCCCCCGCGCGCGGTCCACGTGCGCGGGGGTCAGGCGGTAGTTGGCCCCGGGGGCCACCGAGATGCAGTTGTCGCCGCCGCCGCCGACCATGATCAGCGCCGTGCCGGAGGCGACCTCCTTCTCGGCGAAGACGAAGCGCGTGTCGATGCCGTCCGCCTTCAGGTTGTCGATCACCTGGGCGCCGTAGGCGTCGTCGCCCACGCAGCCCACGAAGGCGACCTCCCCGCCGGCCCGCGCCGCCCCTACGGCCTGGTTCGCGCCCTTGCCCCCGAACACCTGGGCGAACACGCCGTCGGTCACCGTCTCCCCCACCCTGGGCAGGCGGGGCATCTTCATGACGAGATCGACGTTCGAGCTGCCAACGACGACGACCTGGCCCGCCATCCTTGCCTCCTTGCCTCCTTGCCCCCGCGCGGTCCGCCCGTCGCGGGGGCTACACCAGCCGCGCCGCGATGATCGCCGTGAGCCCCGCGATGAAGAGCACGAACATGGCGGTGATGAGCCGGCCCGTCCCCGCCGGCGCGCCCTCGAACTCCTTCCAGACGAAGACGCCCCAGGCCGCCGCCACCATCGTCGCGCCCTGGCCGAGGCCGTAGGAGATGGCGAAGCCAGCCTGCTCGGAGGCGATGAGGCTCATCGTCATGCCGAAGCACCAGATGAAGCCGCCGAGGACGCCGACGAGGTGCAGGCGCAGGTTGCCCTTCGTGAAGTACTCGCCGTAGGTCGTGGGCGCGCCGCTCACCGGCCGGTACATGAAGAAGGTGTTCCAGAGGAAGTTCGACAGCAGGGTGCCCACGGTGAAGACGAGCATCGCGGAGAAGGGCGTGAGCTGCCCCGCCTGCGGGTTCCGGAAGTCGGTGATCATGGACGCCGCCACGAACCGGTAGAAGAAGCCCATCAGCAGCCCGGACAGGAGGGACAGGCCGAGGCCCTTGACGCTCGCGCCCCTGGCCGTGCCCATCTTCGAATAGGCCCGCGCGTCCACGAGGATCGCGACCACCACGAGCGCGACACCCGCGAAGAGGAGGCCCGGGCTCCCGAGAGGGGTGGCCAGGTAGTTCACGACGACGCCGATCACCAGGGCGAGGCCGATCGCGACCGGGAAGGCCACGGCCAGGCCCGCCACGTCGATGGCGGCGACGATGAGCAGGTTCGCGAGGTTGAACACGACGCCGCCCGCGAAGGCGGACGCCATCGCCCCGCCGCTCGCCTGCCGCAGGTCGGCCACGAAGCCGCGGCCCTCGGCGCCCATGCTCCCGATCGTGAGCCCGAGGAGGAGCGAGGTCAGGACGAGCCCGATCGCGTAGTCCCAGTAGTAGAGGGGGAAGGGCCACTCCTTCGAGGCCAGCTTGAGGGTGTTGGCCCACGACCCCCAGCACAGCATGGTGACGAAGCACAGACCGACCGCCACGGCGTAGGAGTCGACGATGAGCATTCTGGTCCCCCTGGGAACAAGAGCGGAGATACACCGTCCGCGCCACCCGAGTCAATGGAACGTGGGACGCAAGGTGGCCGGCGCGGCCGGCGATCAGCCCGGCATCTGCCCCGACTGCTCGCATCTGCTGAAGGAAGGCTGACGGGGCCGGCAGTCAGGGCCCGACCTCCAGGACGACCGCGTCCGCGAGGTACTCGGGGCGGGGGACCGATGGTGGCGCCGGCCGGGCCGACGCCACCGTGATCGCCTCGCCGCGCTGGAGCGAGCGGGGCCAGCCGGCGGGGTCGTACCACTCTCTGGACGTCGTGGCCTGGTCGACCAGCGCTCGCTGCCAGTCGAGCGTGGCCCTGGCTACCGTGCGGCCGTAGGCCCGGCGGAAGGCACGCTCGTAGCCTTGCGGGGAGGGATCGCACCCGCGAAGGAAGGCCACCATCGGCTCGATGCCGAAGCGGTCGAGCAGGTAGGCGGTCAGCGATCCGGCGACGGCGTAGGCGGTGTCCGGGTCCTGCTCCGTGAAGTGAGTCAGGAAGGGCTCGAGGCTCGGGCTCGCCGCGAGCGCCTGGCGGGCCGCCGCGTCGAGGTCGCGCCCGTGCCAGCTCCCCGCGCCGGCCAAGGCCACCGCCAGCCCCTCGGCGAAGAAGACCGGCGGCCGCCCGATGCGCCCCACCACCGCGTGGACCAGCTCGTGGGGGTGGAAGTCGCGGACGGAGTCGATGCGGCCGGCCTCGAGGTCCGTGACTCCCGAGGCCTCGAAACCCACGCTATCGCGGAGCGCGGCCGACGATGCGTGACGGTAGTACTCGATCCGCCAGCCTGCCGGGGCGGGCCCGAAGAGCGACACGAGCTGGCCGAGGTACGCCTCGCAACGGCGCACGTCGATGCCGTGGCCGCCGGCCGCATAGTAGGCCGCGTGCGCCGTCCGGGCGACGGGCTCGAACACCTCGGCCGGAACGGTCGCCGCCAGCGAGGGCCCGGCCGGCGCCACGAGGCCAAGAGCGAGTAGGAGAGTGAATCCGCGCACGCCCCTCTGAGGTGCAAGCCCGGCGCCGCGCCGTCGAAGCGCACAACCTCCAGCGGTTGAACAACTTACGGGAGAGCGGAGCGCCCTGCGTCATCGGCAACGTGCACGCGGCTCGGGAGATTTCCCCGAGCCGACGCGCGTCGCCGGCGGGGACGAAGCCGACGCGGCCTCCTGAAGCTCCGACGGCCGGGGCGCGCTCGTCCGCGTGCTCAGCATCGCCCGGCATGCCTGCCCGGCAACGTCTCGTCCGCGGTGGGCGGGAGGCCCGGGCCGTTCGCTGCTTCGGTGAAGGCGATCGCGCAGTTGCGGCCCGCCTGCTTGGCCGCGTAGAGAGCAGCGTCCGACCGCCCGACGAGCTCGGCGCCCAGGGTGTCGTCCGATGCGCCCAGCTCCGCCACTCCGACGCTGCAGGTGACGGCGGCCGCATTGTGGCCCGCGCGAAGCGGCTCCCGCGCCACCGCCTCGACGATCCGGCGCGCGGCAGCAAGGGCTCCGGACAGACCCGCGTCGGAGACGAGAAGGGCGAACTCCTCCCCACCGTACCGGAAGAGGCGATCGGAGCTGCGTGCGACCGAGTGTACGCGCCCGACGAAGTCGACGAGCGCGAGGTCCCCCGCCTGATGCCCCATCGTGTCGTTGATGCGCTTGAAATGGTCGATGTCGAGAAGCGCGAGGGCGAAGCCGCATCCCAGCCGGCGGGCGCGCGCGATCTCCTGGCGGAGAGCGTCGTCGAAGGCGCGGCGGTTGCCGACTCCGGTGAGTCCGTCGGTGAGGCTGAGCCGGTGGAGATCACCCAGGAGTCGGGCATTCTCCTGGCGCAGCCGCCACTTCTCCACCGCCCGCTCGACGGCGAGCGCGACGGCATCGAGTGACGCGGGGGTTTTCGAGATGTAGTCGTGCGCCCCAAGGCGCAGGGCCTGGACCGCCGCCTCGACGTCGCTCGCGCGAGTTCCGGTGAGGACGATCACCTCGGGCGGCTCTTCCCGACGGCGGAGGGCGGCGAGCAGGCCCAGGCCGTCGAGCCGGGGCATGTTGAGGTCGGTGACGACCACCGGTACCGGTTCGCGCTCGAACTC
>JBGPQQ010000411.1:0-3873 GCA_041489115.1 Vicinamibacteria bacterium
GGACCTCCGCGGGGCCTTCGCCCGAGAGGCGCGAGGAGCGCATCTCGTCCCAGCTGAAGCGCAGGCCCGCGAGCTCCAGGCTGCCGAGGAGCTGCGCGTCCTCGACGACACCGGCGAGCCCCGGATCGTCCGGGCGAAGACGGCGCTTCTCGAGAAGCGTGGCGAGGCGCCGATCCTTGAGCACGGCGCTCGGCTGGAGACGCAGGCCCTGGCTCATCCCGTCGGCATTCTAACGGGCCCGGGCGGGCCTCCCAGGTTGTTCCCCGACCTCGCTTCTCGGTCTAGAATGTGAAGGGAGTTTCCACGAAGAGGAGCGTTCCCGTGCTGCCGAGAGCCGCTGCCGTTCTCGCCGCCCTGTCCTTTCTCGCGCCCGCGCTCGCCCCGGCGGCCGAGGACGAGAAGCCGAAGAAGGGGAAGAAGCCCGCCCTCGAGCTGCGGGTCACTCCGCGCTACGGCTTCTCGCCGGTCAACGCCTTCTTCACCGCCGAGCTGAAGGGCGGGGACGACGTCGAGGAGCTCTACTGCCCCGAGGTGGAGTGGGAGTGGGGCGACGGCGGGAAGAGCGTGCAGGAGTCCGACTGCGACCCCTGGACGGAGACGAGCCACATCGAGCGCCGCTTCTCCTCGAACCACACCTTCCAGTTCGCCGGCCTCTACCGGGTGAAGGTGACCCTGCGCCGGTCCGGGAAGAACCTCCTGTCCCAGACCGTGCAGCTCACGGTGCGGGCCGGCCTCGGGGACGTCAGCCCCGACCCGGGCTAGGGGGGGCACGGGGGGCGCTCAGCCCCCCGGGAGTCCCGTCCGGGGAGGCCTGGCTGTGTTCGTCACCCGCCCGTAGACATGCTCTCCAGGAACTCCCGGTTGCTCTTCGTCTTCGACAGGCGCTCGAGGAGCAGCTCCATCGCCTCGACCGGGGAGAGGGCCGCGAGGACCTTCCGCAGGATCCAGGCGCGGTTGAGCTCCTCCTTGGGGACGAGCAGCTCTTCCTTGCGCGTGCCCGAGCGGTTGATGTCGAGCGAGGGGAAGATGCGCTTGTCGGTGAGCTTGCGGTCGAGCACGATCTCGGCGTTGCCGGTGCCCTTGAACTCCTCGAAGATCACCTCGTCCATCCTCGAGCCCGTCTCGACGAGAGCGGTCGCGATGATCGTGAGGCTGCCGCCCTCCTCGACGTTCCGCGCGGCGCCGAAGAAGCGCTTCGGCCGCTGGAGCGCGTTCGAGTCGACGCCGCCCGAGAGGACCTTCCCCGAGGGCGGGACGATCGTGTTGTAGGCGCGGGCGAGGCGGGTGATCGAGTCGAGCAGGATCACCACGTCCTTCTTGTGCTCGACGAGACGCTTAGCCTTCTCGAGCACCATCTCCGCCACCTGCACGTGGCGGTCGGCCGGCTCGTCGAAGGTCGAGGAGATGACCTCGCCGTGCACGGACCGCTGCATGTCCGTGACCTCCTCGGGCCGCTCGTCGATCAGCAGCACGATGAGGACGATCTCGGGGTGGTTCGTGGTGACGGCGTTCGCGATCGCCTGGAGGATCATCGTCTTGCCCGTGCGGGGGGCGGCGACGATCAGGGCCCGCTGGCCCTTGCCGAGCGGGCAGAGGAGGTCCATCGCGCGCGTGGTGAGCTGCTCCGCGGTCGTCTCCAGCTTGATCCGCCCCAGCGGATAGAGCGGGGTCAGATTGTCGAAGAAGATCTTCTCCTTCGCGCGGTCCGGCGGCTCGAAGTTGACCGCGTCCACCTTGATGAGGGCGAAGTAGCGCTCGTCCTCCTTGGGCGGGCGGATCTGGCCGCTGATCGTGTCCCCGGTGCGCAGGTCGAACTTGCGGATCTGCGAGGGCGAGACGTAGATGTCGTCCGGCCCCGGCAGGTAGCAGTACTCCGGCGCGCGCAGGAAGCCGAAGCCGTCGGGCAGGATCTCGAGGACGCCCTCGGAGAAGATGAGCCCTTCCTGCTCGGCCTGGGCACGCAGGATCTGGAAGACGAGCTCCTGCTTCTTCATCGAGGTGGCGCCGGGGATCTCCAAGGCCTTGGCCACCTCGATGAGCTTCTGGATGGTCAGCTCCTTGAGGACCGCGAGGTCGAGGCGGCTGCGGCCGTCGTCCTCGGCGGGAGCGCCACCGTCCGCGGCCGGCGCTTCCGGCGCGACCTCGGACACGGGCGGCTCGTCCTCAGCGACGTCGCGCTGGGGGAGGCGCGGCCTGCGGGGGTGGGGCTCGCCCTTCGGACCGCGGCCGCGCCGGTGGCCGCCGTTGCGCGGACCGCCGTTTCCGGGGCGGGTGCTGTCGGACTGTCTTTCGCCGGGCGGGGCAGGCGGGCCGGGCGGAGTGGACGAGGGGTCGTCGTTGGCCATTGCGGTGTACCTGGAGGGACGCGCGACGGAGAGATGCAGGCGGCGCCTGCTCAGCTGGACCGGATGCGGCAACGATAGTGGAGGACGCGCGCGGCTGTCAACTGCGGTATCTTCGCGGCGGCTCGCTGGTGGGCTCGATGTCGTTGGCCTCGAGCCAGGCCCGCAGCACCGCGGCGAGCCGGGCGTCCCGGCAGGCCACCCAGCGCACGCGGTCCTCCGGGAAGTAGCCGAGGGCGTCGTCGAACCGGAGGTCGGGGGCGGGCCCCTCGAGCGCGACGAGGAGCATGTCGCGCGGCCAGCCGTCGTCGAGGGACTCCGCGAACGCCCGCATCCAGCCGTGCTCGGTCTGGGGCGGGACGGGCAGCACCGAGACCAGGCGGTGCGCGGCCAGGCCCTCGTCGAGCTCCTCGTTCGAGAAGAGGTGGTCGTCGCTCCAGCCCCGGGTGACGTAGACGATGTCGCCGGTGCGGGTGTCGAGGAAGGTCTCCGACTCGCGCGAGCGACGGGTGAGGGCCCGCTCGAGGCCGTCCCAGTCGATCGCGACGTGCCGCGCTGCCATGGCCTCTCCGGCGGCCGGTGCGGCCGGGCCGCCCGCCGACCCTAGAATGCCATCGTCTTCAGGTCGGGCGCCACGAGGAGCGGGGCGCCCGTCGCCTTCTTCACTGCCTCCATGGTCGTGTCGGGGGCGATCTCGGTCAGGAGAAGGCCCTCCTTCACCACCCGGACGACCGCCATCTCGGTCACCACCAGGTCCACGCAGCGGCGGCCCGTGAGCGGCAGCGTGCACTGCGTGAGGATCTTCGGGCTGCCGTCCTTCGCCGCGTGCTCCATGGTCACGACCACGCGGCGCGCGCCGGCCACGAGGTCCATGGCCCCGCCCATCCCCTTCACCATCTTCCCGGGGATCATCCAGTTGGCGAGGGTGCCCTCCTGGTCCACCTGGAGCGCCCCGAGGATGGTCAGGTCCACGTGCCCGCCCCGCACCATCGCGAACGACTCCGCGCTCGAGAAGTAGGAGGTGCCGGGCAGCTCGGAGACCGTCTCCTTCCCCGCGTTGATGAGGTCGGGGTCTTCCTGCCCCGGCTCGGGGTAGGGACCCACGCCCAGCATCCCGTTCTCGGAGTGGAGGACGATCGAGACGCCCTCGGGCACGTAGTTCGCGGCCAGGGTGGGCATGCCGATGCCGAGGTTCACGTAGTCACCGTCCTTCATCTCGAGGGCGGCCCGCCTGACGATCCGGACGCGCTTGGGGTCGGCCTCGGCCTGGCCCTGGCCGCGCAGGGTGCGCCGCTCGATCCGCCTCTCCCAGCCCGCGCCCGGGAAGACGCGGTGGACGAAGATGCCCGGCGTGTGGACGTGGTCGGGGTCGATGGCGCCGGCGGGGACGAGGTGCTCGACCTCGGCGATGGTCGTGCGCGCGGCCTGGCACATCATCGGGGCGAAGTTGCGGGCGGTGCGGCGGAAGACGAGGTTCCCGGCGGTGTCGCCCTTCCACGCCTTGACGAGCGCGAAGTCGGCCCGCAGGCCC
>JBGPQQ010000412.1:0-3861 GCA_041489115.1 Vicinamibacteria bacterium
CGATCGTGGACTTCGGCGGGCAGTGGTACCTCTTCTACCACGTGCAGGGGCCGAGCTGGTTCGAGCGGCGCGTCACCGCCGAGTACCTCGAGTTCGACCCCGACGGGACCATCCGGCCGGTGGCGATGACGAAGGAGGGCGTGCGGGCGAAGCGCCCGCCCTCGAAGCCGTAACGCGCGGGCGGACGGCCGGCCGCGCCCATGCGCGGCCGGACTGGGGCGGATGAGCCCCGCCGGGGGGACCCCGCGCACTGGGCCGTTTGGCTCTCCCGGCGCCGGACCGGGAGCCACTAGGATGGGCTCATGAACGTACTGGTCCTGAACACCGGCAGCTCCTCCCTCAAGTTCCAGGTCATCGACACCGACCTCGACACCATCGAGAAGAACGCGGACCGGCAGCTGGCCCGCGGCGTCATCGAGCGGATCGGCAGCGAGTCGCTCGTCACGTTCCGGGTCGAGGGCAAGCCCGCGGTGCGGCGCACGGCGGCGCTCCGCGACCACCGCGCCGCCCTCGACTACGTCCTGCGTTGGCTCGTCTCGCCCGAGGCCGGCGTGCCCGGCATCGCGTCGGTGGGCGACATCCACGCGGTCGGCCACCGCACGGTGCACGGCGGCGAGAAGCTCACGCGGTCGGTCTCGATCACCGACGAGGTGGTGGACCAGATCGAGGACTGCATCGACCTCGCCCCGCTCCACAACCCGGCGAACCTGAAGGGCATCTACGCCGCCCGCGAATTGCTCGGCCCCGGCGTCCCGCAGGTGGCGGTCTTCGACACCTCGTTCCACTCCACGATGCCCGAGGTCTCGTACCTCTACGCGATCCCGTACCCACTCTACGTCCGTCACCGGATCCGCCGGTACGGCTTCCACGGCACCTCGCACCGCTACGTGGCCTACCGCTACCGCATCCTCACCGGGAAGTCGTACGACGAGACGAACATCATCACCGTGCACCTCGGCAACGGCTGCTCGGCCTGCGCCATCCAGAAAGGCGAGTCGATCAACACCTCGATGGGCCTCACCCCGCTCGAGGGCCTCGTGATGGGCACCCGCGCGGGCAACATCGATCCCTCCGTGCTCGAGTTCCTGCACCACAAGGAGGGGATGTCCTTCCAGGAGATCGACACCCTGCTCAACAAGCAGTCCGGGCTCCTCGGCCTCTCCGGCCTCACCAACGACATGCGGGAGCTGCTCGAGGAGGAGCGAGTCCACCAGGACCGCCGGGCGCGCCTCGCCATCGAGATCTTCTGCCTGCGCGTGAAGCACTACCTCGGCTCGTACCTGGCGCAGATGAACGGCGCCGACGCGGTCGTCTTCACCGGCGGCATCGGGGAGAACTCGGCCGAGATCCGCGCGCGGATCGGCAAGGACCTGGACTTCCTGGGCATCGCCGTCGACCCCGCGAAGAACCAGGCCGCGGTGGGGGGCAAGGAGGGCGACGTGAGCGCCGAGGGCGCCCGCGTCCGCACCTTCGTCATCCCCACGAACGAGGAGCTGCTCATCGCGCGCGACACCGTGCGCTGCGTGAAGAACGCCCCGCGCCGCTGGTAGCACGCTCGAGGGCCGTCCTCCGCCGCGATGGCCCCTGGCCCGCTCGGTACACTCGCGATGAAGGAGGAGAGGGACATGACGGGATCAGGGCGTGGGTACGGCACGGGACGTCGGCGGTTCCTCCAGGGCGTGGCTGGCGCGGCGGCCTCTCTCGGCGCCGGCGCCCGAGGCTCGGCCGCAGGAGAGAGACGAGGGGACGTTTCGGTCCGCGTGGCGGGCGAGCGGGTGCTCGTCGAGACGGGGACCTTGACCGCCACGCTGGAGCAGGGTTCCATCGCGTCGCTTCGGAGCCGGCGCACCGGAGAGGAGATGCTGACCGGACAGCGGGGTTCCGGACCCGCCATCGATCTCGTCTACCGTGGGGGCGAGCGGGTGCCCGTCGGAGCCCGTCGCTTCGGTCGAGCCACGGCTCGGGCAGTTTCCGATCGGCGTGCCGAGGTTCTCATCGAGGGATGGGACGGCGACGCCGTCATCGCCGTGGGGGGCGACCCCGAAACGGGCGACCTGGTCGTGGAGCCCTCGGCCTTCTCGTCGCGTCCCGGGGTGCGCGCCTGCCGCTGGTGGATCGACGGCATTCGCCCCGACCTGCGCCTGGTGGCGCCCTTCTTCCAGGGGGTCAGCCTCCCCCTCGACGACCCCCTCCTGCGCGACAGCCACTGGGCCTGGCCGATGTTCTGGGAGGCAGGATTGGCGATCCTCCAAGGGGCGGAGTCCGGCTTCTGGATCCACACCCGGGACGACCGCTACCGGTACAAGGCGCTCCATGTCGGCACTCCCTCGGAGCCGCGCGTGGTGGGTCTCGACTCGGAGGCCTACGGCCCCATCGACGACAGCCTCGCGGCCGGGGGCCTGGCCTGGCGGCTCAACGTGTTCGAGGGCGATTGGGCCGTCCCCGCCGGGCTCTATCGCGACTGGCTGTGGCGCGCCTACGGCCTCGACGCGCGGCAGCGTGAGCGGCGGGCCTGGGTGCAGGAGGTCGCCCTCGCCGTCTCGTGGTGCCCCGGCGACGTCGCCGTTCTCGAGGCCCTCGCGCGGAGGCTCCCGCCCGGGCGCGTCCTCCTGCACTACCCCGACTGGCGCACCGACGCCTACGACGAGAACTACCCCACCTTCGTGGCCAGCGAGACGGCCACGGCCTTCGTCGCGAGGGCCCGCGCCATGGGCTTCCGGGTCATGCCCCACTTCAACTCGGTCGACATGGACCCCTCGAACCCGGTCTACTCCCGCGTCAGGGACTTCCAGTACCGCGACGTCGAGACGAAGCGCGTCCAGGGCTGGGCCTGGTACGAAGACGGCGTGCTCGCCGTTCCCGAGTCGAACGGGACGCGGATGCTGCACCGGGACAAGAAGGTCATGGTGAAGATCCACCCGGGACTGAGCCTCTGGCGGTCGATCCTCGGGGCCGCCATCCTCGACGCGGCCACGCTCCTCGACCTGGAGAGCGCCTTCATCGACGTCACCCTCGTGTCCCACAACCTCCACAACTGCCTCGTCGAGGGCACGACCCCGACCGAGGGCATGAAGAAGCTCATCGACCACGTGGCCGCCCTGGGGAGGGGGCTCGTCGTCGGCGGCGAGGGCCTGAACGAGGTGACCGCGCAGGGGCTGTCGTTCGCGCAGGCGCATCTCTTCCGGAGCTGGCAGGAGAACGCCGCCGGCCTGGCGCGGACCGGTGGCTGCCCGCTGAACGACTTCCTCTTCGGGCGCCTGTGCCGCACGATCGGCTACTCGGCGCTGTCGGGGAAGAGCGAGGCGGAGGAGCTCCGCATGCGGATCCACGAGGAGCACCGCGCCGTGCCGACGATCACCATCGACACCGCCGAGGACATCCTCCGGCCTAACCCGGCCGTCGAACGCACGCTGAGGCGCGCCGCAGCGAGGGGCTGACCGCCGCCGCGCCGCGGGATGACGCGTCGGCACCCCGGTGGTACCGTCGGCGACCACGGGAGGGCGTGATGACCACTCGCAGGGACCTGCTCAAGCTCGCCGGCGCCAAGCCCGACCGCGAGGCGCAGGTCCTCGCGGCCTCGAAGGCCAGGAAGGGCTGAAGGGCAAGCCCCCGCGATCAGGGGACGGTCGGGGAGCCGGCGGTGGGCACGGCTGGCTTCTCCGGCCCCAGCGTGTGCCGCAGGGTCTGGCCGGCCGCACCGGCGGGCAGCGCCACCATCTCCGAGTAGAGGGCGATCGTCATCGCGCACACGCGGGCGCGGTCCGCGCCGGGGGCCGGCGCGTTCTCGAGGGCGTCGACGTCGTCGCCATGGCGCTCGCGAAGCCGGCCGAACACCGCGTCGAGCTGCTTCGCGGCCGCGCG
>JBGPQQ010000413.1:0-3855 GCA_041489115.1 Vicinamibacteria bacterium
AGGGCCTCGTCGACGAACTGCGGGTTGACGACGCAGGCCCCGACGAAGCGGCCCTGGTGCTTCTCGACAAAGCGCGCGACCTCGCGGTTGCCGGCCACGAACTCGGCGGGCGTGCCCTTCTCCTGGGAGCGCTGGGAGTTGATGATCCCGCGCTCGACGCCCGTGCGATCGAGATAGGCCACGAACTCGTCGAAGTTCCGGGTGACCGTGTGCCACTGCCAGAGCTCGCCACTCTCCGCCGGGCAGTGCAGGTGCGCGTCGAAGACGCGGACGGGCCCGGGAGGGGCCGCGGCGGGGGCCGGCGAGGCCGCGGCACCGACGGCCCTCACGGCGCCCAGCGCGCCGACCGCGGCGCCGGCCCTCCGCACGAACTGACGACGGGTGTGGGTGTGGCACATGGCGATCTCCTTCTAGGGGTCCGAGCGGCCGTTCCGCGCCCGGGGCGAGCGGGAGGGCCGGCCGTTGTGGAGCGGGGTCCGCGGGTGGAGCCGCAGGGGCCGGAGGTTGTGGAGCCAGCCGCGGAGGTGGCGGTCCGGGAAGTCGTGGACGAGCACGCCCGTGACGTGACGGCGCAGCGACGCCGCGATTGACCCGTCGGGGCGTGCGATGCAGGTCGCCCAGGAGGAGTGACGAAGGCTCGAGTTGCAGGCCACAACCCACAGGGCGTTGTCGGCGGCGCGGGTGCGGATGAGGGCCGGCTTGTACTCGTCCAGGACGTTCGGCCCCGGGAAGCCGGCGTTGTGGAAGGAGTGCAGCATCAGCTCGACGCCCAGGGTCCGGTACGCGGCGTATTGCTCCGGGTAGCAGCCGTCGTAGCAGACGAGGACACCGCACCGCACGCCCCGGAGCGAGAAGACGACGCGCCGGTCCCCGGGGGTGTAGACCCGCAGGTCGTCGGTGGTGCACATCGACTTGTCGTAGCGGTCGGCGATGCGGCCCCGCCGGTCGATGAGGTAGACGCAGTTCGTCGGCTTCTCCCGCGGGCCGAGCCGGTGGGCGGATCCGAGGAGCACGAAGACGCCGGCGGATCGCGCGGCCTCCTGCACGCGCCGCGTCTCGGCCCGCAGGAGGCCCCAGTCGTAGCGGGCGAAGGACGGGAAGTGGAAGCCCCCGTAGCCGGAGAGGGCGGCCTCGGGGAACTGCACGAGGTGGGCCCCCCGCGCGGCCGCGTCGGCGAGGAGCCGGCGGACGTACGCCCCGTTTGCGGCGACGTCGGCCGTCACCGGGAACTGGCAGGCCGCCACCCGGAGCATGGTCGATCCCTCAGGGCCGCCCAAGCGCGACCTTCCTTCGAGCGACGTCCCAGTCAATCGTGGTGGCTCGGTCCTCCTCCGTGAAGCGGATCTCCAGGCGGCCGTTCCGGCGCTCGGCCCGGACGTCGGCCAGAGCGTGTCCGGCGGCGGATCGCCCGCGCAGCAGCGTCAGTAGGGAAGCCTCGTTCCCCGCGAACGCGGGTCGAACGACGACGCGCGTCGTCTCGCGGAACGTGAAGGGCTCCGCTTCGGGCTTCGCGACCTTGTGGCGGCTCCAGGCGAGGGTCGAGCCCGCGGAGAGGAGGCGGTGGAGCTCGAGCACCGCGCCACCCTGCGCGGCCTCGAGGCCGTCCTTCGTTCCGCGGACCTCGGCCTTCGGGTCCAGGTGGAGGAGCCACTCGGCCTCGAGCGGGGCCTTCACCGTCTCGGAGAAGACCGACATCTTCGTGAGCCGCGTGCCCGGGGGCATCGACACCCCTCGGAAGGCGACTCGGCTCCCGCGCTGGAGAGCCACCGGCTCCGAGACCGCGATCAGGTGGTCGTCCCGGTCCTCATTCCGGCTCGTCCAGGAGTGGACGGTCCGGCCGTCGACCTCGAACGAGTAGCGCCCCACGCCGGGGACGTTGTCGAGGTACACCGCCGCCATCCGGTACGTGCCGGGCTCGCCCGCGAACGTCACGAAGGCCTCGCCCTGCGGGCCCACGACGTAGCCGTTCCGGGCGTGCGTCAGCGCTCCCGCGGTCTCCAGGGCCTCGGGAGGGAAGTCGTGGACGACGCCCTCCTCCCGCAGCGCGACCTCGTCCGCGACCACGAGCACGTCCGGCTTCACGAACAGGAGGTGGCGCGTGAAACGCCGGAGGCCCAGTGCCGGGTGGTAGGCGCGCGTCACGTCGCCCACCACGTAGTCGTAGCGGCTGGTCGTCTCGGCGTGGACGATCTCGGGGTAGTGGCCGAAGCGGAGTGCTTCCATCGAGCCGAAGGCGTTCTGCTCGCCGAGCTGGCCGTGGTGCTTGAACAGCATCGTGCTGTGGTCCTCGGTGCGCTCCTGCCCGGTGTAGAGCGGGTCGATAGCGAGGAACTCGCCGTGCGAGAAGAGCTGGAAGGAGCCGGAGTCGGCGTCCTGGTGGCCGGTGCCGAAGTCGAAGACCGCGTCCCTGGAGAGCGTCCGCCCCATGAACGGCCCCGACTTGAAGCCGACGAGCGTGGCGTCGGGATCGGTCCAGGAGGACCGCATCATCACCTGCTCGATCTCCGGGAACTGCGCGAAGGTCGGGAAGGTGGCGGGGTCGGCCGACGGCACCGTGGGGTCGTAGGCGAGGAGCATCATCCAGCCGCGGCTGCCGAGGCCGGTCGGTCGAAGCCCCACCGTCTCCCGCGCCATCCACTGCGCCGCGCCGTCCCGGTGCAGCCGGGCGAGGGTGAAGAGGTGCTGCGCGGTCGAGGTCCAGCCCCGGCGTGGCGCGTCGCCGAAGGTCATGGCCCACTCCTCGGCGGTGCGGCGGGGGAGGAGGCCGTGGAGCAGGTACTCCGGGAAGTGACGCGCCCAGGGGCGATCGGTGTAGTCCTCGCCCAGGAGATCCCGGGCGAGAAGAGAGTAGAGCAGCAAGTACTCGCCGCCGTAGCCGGCGTAGGCGTAGCCCTCGAGCGACGAGCCGTCCGTGGGCAGGACGGCGAAGGTCTGCTCGAAGAACCGCGCGGTCGCCCTCTCCCACACCGGCGCCCGAGGGTCCTCGCCCCGAGCGCGGCGGCGGCGAAAGCGAGGGCGGCGGTATTCGAGTGCGAGTGGTTCTGGAAATACTGGTTGCGCCACCACGCCCGCTCGCGGGTGATCCTCCCGAATTGCGCCTCAGCCTCGCGGCCCAGCCGCCCGGCCACGGTCGCGCGCTCGGCCGGGGTCAGGACGTCGTACAGCCAGTCGTAGCCGAGGGCCATGCCCAGGATGTAGTGGCCGGGGACGAGGTAGGCGAGATCCTCGTCCGAGCCCCAGGCCTCGTCGGTGGCGAGGCGCAGGAGCTGGGCCTTCGCGACGTCGAGCAGGTCCCGGCGGCCGGTCATCAGCCACGCGAAGGCCAGATCCGGCACGAGGTCGCCGTCGTAGCGCGCGTCCTCGAGCGGCGCCTCCCGCTTCGACACCGCGACCATCCGCGGCAGGTCCTGCTGGTGGCGCTCCCAGAGGAAGCGGTGCGTCGTGTCGAAGCGCTCGCGCAGCTCCGCGACGCGGGCAGGGTCGAGCAGGAGGCGCGGGTGTCCGTCCCGCACCGCCGCCGCTCTGGCTCCGACCCGCCGGGTCACGAACGCCACCGCGTGGTCGAAGGCGCGCCCGACCGCCGGGTCCGCGAGGCCGGGGCCCTCGATGTCGAACACGTGGCCGAGGCCGGGTAGGGTGACGAGCTCGTGGGGCACGCCCGCCGCCTGGAGCGCCCGCGCCATCTCCACCGAACGCTCGTAGGGCACGTCCGCGTCACGGTCGCCGTGGAGGAGGAGCGTCGGCGAGAAGTCGGGCGTCACGTTGCGCACGGGGCAGAGCGGATCGAAGGCGTGCGGCTCGCGGTCGGGGTCGTGTCCCGCGACGAGCCGCGGCCAGAGGCCGCGCTGGCGCGTG